>DAOVNV010000031.1 GCA_030630015.1 Desulfuromonadales bacterium
ATCCCTTATGTATCCAGGGGTGGGCTCAAGCTTGAAAAAGCACTGTCTGCTTTCGACCTGGATGTCCGTGATCGTACGGTTCTTGATGTCGGTGCATCGACCGGCGGGTGTACCGACTGTCTGCTCCAGCATGGGGCGGCCAGAGTCTTTGCTGTAGATGTCGGTTACGGTCAATTGGCCTGGCCCCTTCGGGAGAACCCGAAGGTTGTGAACCTCGAACGGACCAATATCAGACAGTTGCAGCCTGATGCGCTGGATGCCGTGCCAGACCTGGCTGTCATCGATACGTCATTCATCTCCCTTGACAAGGTTCTGCCGCCGACCCTGAATCTCTTGTCGACAGGGGCTGATGTGGTTGCATTGATCAAGCCGCAATTCGAAGTTGGCCGAGGCCAGGTCGGCAAGGGTGGAGTCGTGCGTGATCCTGATCTTCACCAGCAAGTCATCGACAGAATCAGACGACTTGCCCCGGAACTTGACTGTACCGTGCTCGACCTTGTTGAAAGCCCGCTATTGGGGCCGAAGGGGAACCGGGAATTTCTGATCCATTTACGCAGAATACGGAAGTAGATTAAGGGGGGATATGACCATGTTTCTCGATAGTCCGGAAGCTGCCGAACTTGCTCGGGAAAAAAGTGTCCGTGGCACTGTGGTTCGATTGGCGTTGAAAAAGGCATCCGGAGTTGATGCCGAACAGAAAATGCTTCTGGAGGCCGCCTTGCAGGAACTGCTTCATTGTTTTGAACGGCAGTCGGGTGAATCCGCATGATCCTGCGCAGTGTTGAAATTGAACATTTCGGCAAGTTCAATGCGGCAGATTTTGAATTCCGTCGCGGCATGAATCTCGTCACGGGTCCGAATGAAGCTGGCAAGTCGACATTGGTTGAGGTGATCCCTGCCGTTCTGTTCGGAACACGGCAGGTTGAGCGCTTCAAGCCCTGGGGACGGAGCGGTTGTTCGGCCAGCCTGGTTTTCGAAGGTGACGCCCGGTCTGTGGAAATCAGGCGGAATTTGCTGACCGACGAAGTTAAGGTGGTTGAGCGGGATGCCCTCTACCAGTCGGTGCCCCGGTTTGAAGGCAAGGCGGCATTGAATGGCCGCAGCGCAGCCTGCCGTGAATACCGGCTGCTGTTAGAGCAACTGCTTGGCATTGCAGATGATGACCTGTTCCGGGCGACCTGCATGTTTGGTCAAAGAGTCGTGGAATGGACCGGTGATGCGCTCGGTGAAAAGTTGAGACGACTGGTAAGTGGCAGCGATGAAACAGACTTTGCCGACATCCTTGATGCCTTACTCGATGAACATTTCGAACTGACCCGGGAGAACCCCTGGGGGCGCGATAAACAGCGTGATCGGGAACTCGAGCAGGTTCGTTCGATGTTGGAGGAGCAGGCAGTCAATCTCCCTGCGACCTTTGCAATTGCATCACCAGATGAAGAGCCTGAGCTGGATGAGCGGGTCAGAGACCTCTCTGCGGAACTGGAACGTGATCGCTCCGAGTACGTCAAGGGGGTCTGTTACGTTGAAAAACTGCGCATGAATCTCCAGGACCCTGCTGACACAGAAGAGGTAGGTGCCAGTTCGCAGAAAACCGAAACTGTGCCCGGTGGAGAAGCCTCCGGCACTGAGTCAGCCGATGAACTGAGTACCCGTCTCGTGGCAGAGGGCCTGCCGGAGCATCCACCGGAAAACCTGCCTGAACTTCTGGAGGAAGCTTCCCGGATCAGACAGGAACTCGCCGAATTCCAGAAACCGCATGCGGCGCTTGCCAAGAGCGAGGGAGAGCTAAAAAAGGCACCTTGGCAGAAGATTTGTATTTTGACGACTTTGCTGGTTTGCGTTGTAGCCGCCGGATGGGTTTTTTCCTTCCAGCCGCTGGTTTTGTCGATCCTCGGTGGCGCCGGTCTTGTTGGTGGCTGGGGATGGTGCCTGTGGCGGAACTTGCAGCATCGCCGGAGCCTCGAAGACCTCAAGCTGGAACGAACCAAACTTGAGCAGGTCAGGGGATCTGTCCTGACGCGGCAGTCGGAATTGAGTGAGCGTTGCGAAGCTCTTGGCTTACCCTCATCAGCAATTGACCTGGTGCGCTTACAGAAGGTGGTTGAGCAAAACAGCGAATTACTTGACCAGTGGTGGTCCAGAAACAAGACTCCCGAAGTCCCTCCTGTACCGGTTTCGAAGTGTTTGGAAGACCAAAACCAGGAGTCTGCCGCATCTGCCTGTGAAAATCCGGAGGCTGCAACTGAGCTCGCCGAACTGGAACAGCGCCTCGGCGATTTTGCCGCGCAACTCAAGGAAAAGGAACTGGAGTTGGCGCGTCTGAAGACCCGCTCCTCAGGGCAATCTGCAGGAGTGGTCGAAAGCGGGGAGGATACCCCGGTTTCAGATTTACAGCAAAAGTTTAATCAAATTCAGCAGCGTGTCCTGGTCCTGCGCGAGGCAGTCGACCTCCTTGTGGCTGGTGTCGAGGACTACCGCCAGACACATCTGGTCGGACTGACTGAGGAGGCCGGTCGCCTGTTCAGGAAGATGACCGGCGGTCGTTATGCACAAATTCGTCTGGATGAGGACATGCGCCCGGAGCTGCAGATTGACGGTCACCGCTGGCACCCGGCTGATCGCTTCAGCCGTGGCACGCTCGATGCCCTCTATCTTGCCCTCAGAATTGCATTGTCAAAAGTGCGCGGGGATGGCGCAAGTCTGCCCCTGTTGCTCGATGACCCCTTCGTCCACATGGATCGGGAACGTTTATCGTCAACCCTGAAACTGCTTGATATGGCTGCTTCAGGCGGCCAGCTGATTTTATTGAGTCACAGTGAGGACCTGGCCCGACGTGCCGCCCGGGAGCGTTGGCACGTCATTCCCCTCGGTGAAGGTATTGCCGGGACAGACAACGAGGATGGAGACAGCCATGCCGGACAATTGCATCTTCTGTAAAATCATCGCCGGAGAGATCCCTGCCAAAGTTGTCTTCGAGGACGACCAGGTCGTTGTTATCGAGGATCTCGCCCCTCAGGCCCCTGTTCATTTGCTGATTTTCCCACGTAAACATGTGCGGACCACGCTCGATCTGGCCGTAGAAGACAATGCATTAGTCGGGCATATCTACCAGGTGGCCAATCAAATGGCGAAGGAACTTGATATCGCTGACGACGGTTTCAGAATCGTCAATAATTGCAACGAGGGCGCGGGCCAATCGATCTGGCATATCCATTTTCATGTGCTTGGCGGGCGGAACATGACTTGGCCGCCTGGTTAATGCAGGGAGAAATCAGGTGAGTCTGGTCTGGCTGGCTCTGTCCTGGGTGGCTTGGTGTGTCCTGCACTCTCTGCTGATTCATCCTCCGGTAGAAGAGCGCCTCGCAAGGCTGCTCGGCAGGTATCGGCATGCATACCGTCTGACATACAATCTTGTCGCCCTGGCAAGCCTGCTGCCTGTTGGTCTCGTCTATCTATATTCCGATGCGTCACCCGTGCTGATTTGGCCCGTTTGGATGTGGCCGGTGAAACTGATCTGCTGGCTGATGGTTGCAGCACTGACCTGGGAAGGGTACCGGGTGTACGATACGGGGTCTTTTCTTGGTCTGGCACAGTTGGAAAAAGGCGAAGATCAACAGGTTGACCGGGGCCTGCCCGGGACAACGCAACTGGTGACTTCCAGAATCTTGCGTTATACCCGCCATCCCTGGTATCTGGCCGGTTTCCTTCTGCTATGGTGTCGTGATCTGGATGCCCGGGGCCTGGCGACTAATCTTGTCCTGAGCGTGTATCTTCTGGTCGGTATTCTTTTGGAGGAGCGCAAACTCGTTCGTCAGTTTGGAAATGAATATCGCCAGTATCAAAAAGAAGTCCCGATGCTTTGGGGCTTGCGCCGAAAAGGAAACCCGTAATATCCAGCACGGGGAAGCTCCTAGATCTGAATTTCTTGCGAGCAAGGCCCATTCTGATTTAACATGACATCAATTGTCTCCCGGGCATATTTGTGGGAGATGCAAAATTGGCACGTACAGTTTGGTTATTTTGGGAAGTTGAGTCGATATCCGGATGCAGGCAAAGATCGAAACTACCGATACAGCCGTGCAATACGACAGTCGTCGAGAACAGCGTCTGATCAACGAGATCATGGAACTGCTCGTCACCCATTATGGTGGCAGCTTCAGTGAAGAGATCCTGGACCAGTCGATTGATGACCTGCAGCGCGCTCTCCAGATGGCCCGTGAGGCTCACAAGGAACAGGTTCGAAAATCGGGGGAGCCTTATTTCTTTCACCCGCTGCGGGTTGCGCACATGGCGGCGAGGCACTGGATGGGATTCCCCTCAGTGATTGCAGCCTTGTTGCATGATGTTGTCGAAGACACCCCGACGACCCTTGGGGAGATCATTGGCGTTTTCGGTGAAGAGATCGGTCTTCTGGTTGACGGTCTGACCAAGGTTGATGATGATCTGTTGAGCCGTGATATTCTCAAGGAGCAGACTTATCGTAAACAGGTGCTGCTTGCAGTCAAGGATGTCCGTGTCTTGTGTCTGAAGTTCTGGGACAGGATTGACAATCTGCAGACAATCAGTGCACTCAATCCCCAGAAACAGGTTCTTATTGCCGATGAGACCCGCGAGGTCTATGTCCCCCTGGCTCGACATCTCGGCATGGGTTATGTTGCTACGGAACTTGATGCCCTGTCCTTAAAGATTGTCTATCCGACGCGAGCAAAGAGTTATGCCAGAGCTGTTGCAGAGGCGAAAGATAATTTTGAGCCTGGCATCGGTCGCATCCGTTCGAAAATTCGCAACGCGTTGGAGCATTCCAAGGTCGTTGCGACGACACGTGACCGCTGGCGGCCGTTTTCCATTGCCGCTGCCCGGTTAAGCAATAAGGGCCTCCAGAACCTGTACACGCTTGAGATTCTGGTCGATCGCAGCATGGACGCCTATATTGCCCTGGGTCAACTGCATGGTCTTTACCCGCCGATCCCGGGCAAATTGCGCGACCATCTTAATACCCCGTCTCAGTTTGGCTACCAGGCGCTGAAAACAACCGTACAGGCCGGTGAGGCCCGTCTACGGGTTGAAATTACCACACGTAAGTTGGCGCGTTTCAACGAATCAGGCGTCCTGGCCCCTGGATTCGAGTTCCGGTGGGCCAGTTTCCAGGACCTGATGCGCTCCCTGGTTGAGGGGGAATCTGCTTTCGACACGGACAGCCTGCGCCTGGCCTCGGCCTCCATCCAGGTGTACACGCCCCACGGCGAGGTTCGAACCCTGCCCGAAGGCAGCAGTGCTCTCGACTACGCTTTCAATATTCATGAACAGCTCGGTCTGCATGCAGGCCGAGCCAGAATAAACGGCAAAAGCCGCCATTTGAAAGCCCGCCTGATGGATGGGGACCAGGTGGAGATAGAAACAGTCGAGCACCCCGAAGTGCTGCCAAAATGGCTGGAGTGGGCGGTAACACCGCGGGCGCGCAACAATATCCGTCGTTATCTGCGCACCAAGGTTAAACAGTCCACCAAACAAAATGACTCGGAAACCAGTAAAGTGAATTGATGCTTTTTCGTCGGTTCTGTCTTCAGATGATTTTTGTCGCTGCTTTGCTTGTGCCGGCGCTTGCGGCCGACCACGCGAATGTTTTTCTCTACCACCGTTTCGGTGATGCCCGCTACCCTTCGACCAACATTTCCCTCGACGACTTTCGCTCGCATTTGCAGGTTTTGCAGGACGGTCGCTATCAAGTCTTGACGCTTGGAGGATTAACCTCCCTGGTCTTGTCGGGACAACCTCTGCCGGAGCGCTGCGCGGTGCTCACCGTTGATGATGTCTACCGTTCTTTTCTGACTGGCGCGCTGCCGTTGTTACAGGAGTATGGCTATCCGGCGACGTTGTTTATCAGCACATCTTTTGTTGGTGGTGGGGATTTCCTGACCTGGCAGGAATTGTCCAACTTGGTTGACGCTGGCTTCGAGATCGGCAATCACTCGGCAGTTCATGATTATCTGTTAGATCGATATGAAGGGGAGTCTCCTTCAGAGTGGCGGGGCAGGGTGGAACGGGACCTGAGCAGGTCACAGCAGGCCTTTAAGGATCACCTCGGCTTTGAACCGGAACTGTTTGCCTATCCTTATGGTGAGTTCGATCCTGAGTTGGCCGCTCTGGTCCGGCGTCTCGGCTTCAAAGCCGCTTTCGGTCAGCAGTCAGGAGTGATTCATGCTGGTCACGACCCTTTCACTCTGCCCAGGTTTCCGATGGGGGGTGCCTATACCTCCCGGGAAAATTTTGCGGGGAAACTGACCCTGAAACCATTGCCAGTCGAAGTTGTCGAGCCGGAGACGACGCTACTCGACCCTCATCAGAATCCTCCCGTTCTGAAGATCAGGATAGATCTTTCGGAGATCGACCCTTTGTCGCTGAAGTGTTACGTGAATGGGCATCTCAGCTCTGGTCCGGTCGCATCAAAAAAACATGAAGGGGTTTATCAGGTTGTAGCAGAGAAACCCTTAAAAGGGCGGAGAAACAAGTATACGTTGACGGCAAGTGATGTCAGTGGCCGTCAATGGTTCTGGTTCAGCCAGTTGTGGGTTTCCCCACGGCGATGATTTGCTCACGGATTCGGGTTACTGACGGCTGACCTGGTAGCGCGATGCCAGCAGGCCCGAGCCGGAAGGCCCGACCGCCTCGGTTGCATGCTTCATGGAGAAATTCAGTGCGGTCTGGTTGAGTACAGACAGGTCGTTGTGGTTGATCATCGCCCGAATTTCCTGCACGTATTCTGCTCCCCTGGTAGAATACCTGGACAATCCTCCGGCTAGAGCCTTGCCGGTCACCGGCTTGCCTGCTGCACGCAATTCTCCCCTGGTAAGTCTTAGTCCCCGGTAGGCAGAATGGGTATTCAGGTTCTTAATGTAGCCCCGGATCGATGCATTGAGGCTCTTGAAGCGCTGCACTTCATAGATTGCTCCGGGGGGGCGGTTCTTCGGAACGATGCCAGTGCCTGGTGTGAAGGTCCACTGCCCGAACAGGTTGTTGCCTTCTTTGGCAAAGCGGGACATCCCCCAGGCCGATTCGTTGGCGGCCTGGGCCAGGGCGAGGGATGGGGGAATGGTATCAACCCTGCGTAGCAAAATGGTGCGCGTCCTGTGGTCAGTGAGAGGATTGCCGCGCAGGCCATAGGCATTGGTGAGTTCCTGGAGCCATTCCTGGTCTTCGGCTTCAATGGTGTGTGTTCCTTTGAAGCGCTCGAGCATGGCAAGCAGTTCCCGGCGCGCCTCCATGATTGACTGGTTGGCCAGCAGTACCATCGGCAGCAAACCCATGAAAAAGGTTTCTTTGCGCTGGTCTGTTTGAAGACTCTTATCGAAGTCGTCAGGGAACTGTTCGAGAATAAAAGGTGGCACGCCCTCATTCAGATTTTCCCACCGGTAGTCAAGGGCCTGGAAATAGGCCTGCATGCCATCAACAGTCGCCGGCCGGATCACCTGGATTTGGGATTCAGGTAAGCGGGTTGCCTCCTCATGGTTCGGGAGTTTGTCCTGGCAGCCTGTGATCAGCAATACGGCACAGGAGAATAACCAGTTTAATCGATGCCGGTTTTTGGACGTGACGCGCATAATCCTCCAGAGACTCATTCAGCTATATAAAATATCACGAGTTTTTCGAAGTCGACAAGTCTTTGTTGCTGTCCTGGTTAATGCATTCAAGCTGAATACCTGGAGGTCGCCGGCTGCAACGAACCAAGTTCATGCTTGCGAAAGTGGTAAAACACCGTTTTATTTGTTGCTTCTAGAGGTATTATTGTCTATACTGACTAACATAACTAATAAATCTGTTGGTCTTGATCTTTTTTGGAGACCGGCCATGAACGAGCATCTTATTTTCGGGCTGTTTGCCCTGTATGTCGTTGCAATCTCTCTCTATGGGATACTGTCGGGTTCCAGTGATGCCCGCCTGGCTTTGGTTCGCAAGGTCTGGGGGCGAGTGCACGGTCTTTCTCTCTATTTTTGTGTTCATGTTATTTTACCCCTGCTGGTGGGGATCATGTTCATCGGCTGGGGAACCGTCAATTTCAGCATCCCTGGTTCCAGTGGGGCTGAAAAGAAGCTTTCAGGTGTCGTTCTGAAGCTGGATTGGCATGCGATCCAGAAGATGAAGGATGCTGCCGGTAAAGACTTTAAACCTGAAATTTATTTACCTATCCCCCTATGCGCCTGAAGTTTTACCTTCCTGTACGCTTGATCCTGTCTTGACAATCGTTGCTTCACTGATTATCTTCCCAGCGGCAGACTCACCATGTCTGCTTCTTGAGCGTGACACGAAAAGTGTGGTTTTATCCATGCAAAATATTTTTTTTGAGAGGAACAGGCTGTTATGACTGAGCAGAAGGCACCAGAGCAGGGTACGATCTCCATTCACACTGAGAATATCTTCCCGATTATCAAAAAGTGGTTGTATAGCGAAAAGGAAATCTTCCTCAGAGAGCTGATATCCAATGCTGTCGATGCTATTCACAAGTTGCAGCACGTCAACCTTGTCGAGGGTTTACGTCTTGCCGATGAATATGCCGTTGATGTCATGGTCGACGCAGAGGCCGGAACCCTGACTGTGAAGGACAACGGTATTGGCATGACCGCCGATGAGATTCGTCGTTACATCAATCAGGTGGCTTTTTCTTCGGCGGAAGAGTTTATTGAGAAATTCAAGGATATAGATGACAAGAACCAGATCATCGGGCATTTCGGGCTCGGTTTTTATTCGTCGTTCATGGTCGCCAGCCGGGTTGAAATCAAGTCTCTCAGCTACCAGGAGGGTGCAGTTGGCACCCATTGGAGCTGTGACGGGACAACAAACTATGAACTGTCCGAGATCGACATGCAGGAGCGTGGGACCGAAGTGATCCTGCACTTTGACAAAGATGAACGAGAGTTTCTGGAAACAGTCAAGATCCGCGAAGTGCTGACTCGTTATTGCAATTTCCTGCCAATCCCGATCCGCCTGGGTGGGGATATTGTCAACGACCAGAACCCGCTCTGGACAAAAACTCCCGGTGAAGTCACTGATGATGAATACGTTGCATTCTACCGCAAACTTTACCCGATGGCTGATGAGCCGCTGTTCTGGATACATCTCAATATCGACTTTCCATTCAATCTCAAGGGTATTCTCTATTTCCCGAAGCTGACAACTGAGTTTGACCTGACCCGCAGCTACATCAAGCTGTTCTGCAACCAGGTTTTTGTTTCAGATAACTGCACCGAGTTGATACCGGAGTTCCTGACGCCTTTGCAGGGGTGCCTGGATGCGCCAGATCTGCCCCTGAATATCTCACGGAGTTATCTGCAGAACGATCCACAGGTCCGTAAAATCCAGGAAGTTATTTCCGGGCGGGTTGCAGGAAAACTGCTTGATCTGGCCAAGGATGATCGTGCCGATTTCGCCAAAGTCTGGGAAACTATCCATACTTTTGTCAAATTCGGCATGATGCGTGACGACAAATTCAATGAAAAGCTTAAAGATAATGTCATCTACGCCTTGGCTGGCAGCGATGGCTGGTCAACCTTGCCCGAGTATCTCGAACGGGCAACCGACAAACATGCCAACAAAGTCTATTACACAACCAATGAAACTGCCCAGGCCACTTACCTGAAGTTGTTTAAATCGCAGGGTCTCGAGGCGTTAGTGCTGGATGCGCCTATCGACAGCCACTTCATCCAGTTTCTGGAAATGGGCAATTCTGAGCTGACCTTTGCGCGAGTCGATGCTGATGTTACGGAGAACCTCCTCGAACAGGATTCTTCTGGTTCCCTGGTTGACGGGGAGGAGGGCAAAAGCCGTGATCAGCGTATTCAGGAACTGTTCGAGAAAGAGCTGGAAAAAAATGAGGGAATCAGCGTACGGGTAGAGAGTCTCAAAGACCCTTCCGTGCCGGCTATGGTGCTGTTTGCCGAGCAAAGCAGGAGATTTCAGGAGATGACGCGCACGTTCGGTCAGAATGATGCTTTATCGACCGGAGAACATACCTTGCTGATCAATGCCGCCAGTCCGGTTGTTCGCCACGCTCTTGAGTTTCAGACAGCGGGGCGTGCGGAAGATGCGGCCTTGCTGATCGAGCAGGTTTATGATCTCGCTATGTTGAATTGCCAGGTTTTTGATCGGGAACGCATGGAGCGTTTCCTGGAGCGTAGCAACCAGTTGCTTGGCAGGATCGAACCGGAAGTTAAGGGCCAGTAAGGAGTGAGGCGCGAGGAGGATAAGAATACTTGTCCTCCTCGCGCCTAGCGATTTAATATCGGTGAATGTGGATACTCCCTTGCTCGATATTTCTCTGCACCCAGCGTGACAGCACCCCACGCCAGAAATTGCGGCTGAACGGCGCCAGGAAAGTAAAGCCAACCAGGTCCGTGCAGAACCCGGGCGTCAGTAGCAGCAAGCCCCCGACCAGTATCATTGCTCCATCCAGAAGAACTTCGCCCGGCATCCGCCCCTGTTCCATCTCTATCTGAATTCTGCGAACGATTTCGACACCCTGCGTTCTGGCCAGCCAGGCGCCGGCGACACCGGTCAGCAAAATTAAGAGAATTGTCGAAAAAAGGCCGATCTGTCGGCCTGCTTCGATCAGGACATAAAGTTCCAGAAGAGGGATGCATGTAAAGAGAATCAGTAGTCTTATGAACACGCTCTCGTCCTTAATGTTTGTTATTTAATGAAGTTGTAATCATATCATGTGAAAGATATGTCAATCAATGATCTATCTGATAACTAATTGAATTTACAATGGAAAATACTTGCCTAAAAAATAGGCACAATGTCAACTCGGGTGTATTCAGGTTTTCTGGGTCAGCTGTCCACACGGTTTTCAACGAGTTGTCCACAGTTGTTGTGGAAAAGCCTAAAGATGCTTGAAAGTGCATGCTTTTTATTAATCCTGCCCTGAACTGCATGGTTTTATGACCGTTGTGACTGAAGTCCTGTTGTCGTTTGTCGTAGAGAAAAAATCCATTTTGTCAAGAAGTTTTCTGACGTGTTGGCGTAATATTTGTTCTGCATCGAACCCCGCCTCGCGGGCCTGTTTTACCAGGCTGAACAGTGCCTCGCCCAACATGTTTTCTGTGGGCTGTCTGGGGAGCTTGTTCTGCAAGGCATGAGTTGGGGGAAGATCAATACCGTTTTTGTGTGCTCTGTCGAGGAGTTTCTGAGCCCGCTGCAGGGCAGGCAGTTTGCCGGGGATCTGCCCCAGCGGATGTATCGTTTCATCAGGGTTCTTTTTCTCCTGGCGTTTGATGGATTCCCACTGGTGGTCCAGTTCGGAGTCCGATAGTGAACGATCGCATTCGGAAAAAACGTGCGGGTGGCGACGGATTAGTTTGCCGGCAATGCTTTCAGCAACATCGGCAAAATCAAAATGATCGCCTTCATCGAAGATCTGCGCTATGAAAACAACCTGCAGTAGCAGGTCACCGGCCTCATCCCTGATCGCATCTACATCTCCAGTTTCAATAGCATCGACAAGTTCAGCAGCTTCTTCGAGGATATACGGTGCAAGACTTTGCGGTGTTTGCTGAGCATCCCACGGGCAGCCATCCGGGGCACGCAGAGCTTTCATCACATCGAGCAGGTCGAGCATTGCCTGCGCAGGGTCTTTTGCATGCATAAATCGATATTCCTTGTTCCAATTTGTGGGTGTAAAAGCAATGGCTCTGTAAAATCACGATATTGATGGTGCCCACTTCTACCGCAGCTACGAGGTGATTGCAAGATTTGTCAGGCAGGCGTATTTTGTAGGAAGTTACCTCACGAACAAAACCACTAAATCCTTGCAAAAATGTGATTAATACGTTACTAAGCTACACTTAACTGTCGCCCCCCTGTTTTTGAGCTTTTCCCTTGACAGTATCCAACTGGTTCCGATATTTAATCGCTTCCTTTTATAGGCGAGAGGTTTCCTCATGCATATTCCGACAGGTAATCTGCAGGGGCGACCACGGAGTATTAAGTTTAGTGAAGCGGTTGAGAAGTTTCCTGCCCTGGTTGTACTGGCAGAGCAGGGCGAGGTTGTTTTCAGAGGCGAGGTTGTTGCGAACCTGAAGGCTTCTTTGGTTGACGGGATGGTTCGTGTAGAAGGACATGTCGCTGCAGAAGTCACTCTGACTTGCAGTCGATGCCTTGAACCGGTTGAACACCTGGTTGATGTTCCACTGTCGCTTTGCTACTCTGAACTTGATCCGCGCGAAAGTGCTGGTGATGTGGAAGAGATGGAACTCACCCTGAAGGACCTTGATTTGATCCCTTATCAGGGAGATGAGATCAACTTGGGTCCGGAAATTGCCCACGAACTGATAATGGCTCTGCCGCAAACGGTCCTTTGCCGTGAGGATTGTCTCGGGTTGTGCCCGGTTTGCGGCATTGATTTGAATAAGAATACATGTCAGTGTGAGCCCCCTGTTTTCCATGAAGGGCTGGCTCGACTGAAAAATTTTAAGGCAAAACGTGATTGATCGAAAGGTGGCATTTTAGACGGCATTTGACATGCCCGGTTCATTTTAACGTCAATAAACAAACCTGTTTGGGTTGATACGAGGAGAAATTGTTACCATGGCAGTTCCAAAGAAAAAAACATCCAAATCAAAACGTGACATGCGTCGTTCCCATGATGCTCTGAAAGCTCCTGGTATGTCGATTTGTCCTCAATGCCAGGAGCCGAAGCAGTCGCATCGAGCCTGTCCTTCGTGCGGTTATTACAAGGGCAAGAACGTTAGCGGTTCCGATGAGACCTAAGGGGCAATCCGTTTGAGTAGAAAACGTATTGTCGTAGCGGTCGATGTCATGGGCGGCGATCATGCGCCCTCGCATGAGATTGCCGGCGCTGTCATGGCAGCCAGGCGCTGGCAGATACCGATTGTGCTTGTCGGTCAGGTAGACCAGATCGAGCACGAATTGTCCTGCCACCAGGTTGACGGTCTGGATATTTCCGTTCGTCAGGCATCTGAAGTCGTGGGTATGCATGACTCGGCTTCAGACGCAGTCCGCAAAAAAAAGGACTCGTCAATCCGGGTCGCTTTCAATATGGTCAAAGCCGGTGAGGCGCAGGCCGTGGTCAGTACTGGGAATTCCGGGGCAACCATGGCCTCTGGCATGTTCGTTCTGAAGCGGATCCCCGGCATAGAGCGGCCAGCTATTGCAACCATCGTCCCAAATTTGAAGGATCAGACGGTGATTCTGGACGTTGGCGGCAATGTTGATTGCAAAGCGTCCCACCTGGTTCAGTTTGCGTTTATGGGCTCTGTTTATGCCTGCCAGGCGCTTGGCAAGGATCAGCCGCGTGTTGCCCTGCTCTCCAATGGCGAAGAACTGAGCAAGGGGAATGACCTGACCCGGGAAACTCATCGCCTGCTTGAGCACTCTGCCCTGAATTATACGGGCTACGTCGAGGGGCGCGACATTTATAATGGCTCTGTCGATGTCGTGGTCTGTGATGGTTTTGTCGGCAATGTGGTCCTGAAGGTTTCCGAGGGACTGGCGGATGCACTTGGTCGCATGTTGCGGGCCGAATTTGAAGATAAATTCATGGCGCGCATTGGTTATCTGCTGGCCAAACCGGCGCTGAATGCTTTTCGGAAGAAGGTTGATTACGCAGAATACGGTGGAGCTCCCCTGCTGGGGATTAAGGGAACAGGGATGATCTGCCACGGTAGTTCGAGTCCGCGTGCCATCATGAATGCTATTCGTATGGCATATGACAGTGAAGCAAGGCAAGTGACAGAACAGCTCGTCAAGAACATTTCAGAGGTTTTCGGCGATTCAGCTGCCGATGATCAGTCCCGACCCCCAGTTGAAGGAGAAACGTCGTGATCAGAGCGCGTATTACAGGTACAGGTTCATATATCCCGGAAAAAGTGCTGACCAATTTTGACATCGAGAAGTTCCTGGATACTTCCGATGAGTGGATCCGCACCCGTACCGGCATTTCTGAACGCCGC
>DAOVNV010000211.1 GCA_030630015.1 Desulfuromonadales bacterium
GCACAATCCTGCGCGGTGTTGACCAGCTTTTCGATTTCCTTATCGATGAGCCAGGCGGTCTTGTCACTGAAGGTTTTCTCTGACGCAAGTTTGAGCCCGAGAAAGGGGTGCTCTTCGCCGCGCGAGAAACTGAGCGGCCCGATCCTTTCGCTCATTCCCCATTGGCAGACCATCTTTTCTGCAAGGTCCATGACCTGTTTGAGATCATTCTGGGCGCCGGTCGAATACTCACCAAAGAAGAGCTTCTCCGCCGCTCTTCCGCCAAGGGTCACCGCCAACCGTGCCAGCAGGTAGCTGCTCTGGTAATGGTAGCGATCGTCTTCCGGCAGTTGTTGGGTCACACCGAGCGCCTGTCCGTGTGGAATGATTGTGACCTTGTGGATCGGGTCGGTATTTGGCAGGCAGACGGCAACTAGAGTATGACCCGCCTCATGAATTGCGGTGATATGTTTTTCCTGGTCAGACATGAACAGTTTCCGTTCCATGCCCATCAACTGCCGGTCCTTGGCCCGTTCAAAGTGGATCATGAAGACCTGGTCAGCATCTTCGCGGGCGGCAATCAGGGCGGCCTCGTTGACCAGACCCTCCAGGTCGGCGCCTACCATGCCGGGGGTCCCTTTGGCGACTATCTCCAGACTTACATCATCTGCCAGCGGCATGTTGCGGGTGTGAACTTCGAGGATCTTGACCCGGTCGCGCCAGTCGGGGCGCTCAATCACTACCTGGCGGTCAAAGCGGCCCGGACGCAGCAGGGCGGCGTCAAGCACATCCGGCCGGTTGGTCGCGGCCAGCACGACCACTTCATCATGGGGTTCGAACCCATCCAGTTCTGACAGCAGCTGGTTCAATGTCTGCTCCCGTTCATCGTGACCGCCACCCAGGCCGGTACCGCGTGAACGCCCGACGGCATCCAGTTCATCGATGAAGATAATGCTCGGGGCATTCTTCTTGGCGGTGGTGAACAGATCACGAACCCGGCTGGCCCCAACGCCGACGAACAGTTCGATGAACTGCGAAGCCGAGATGTTGAAAAAGGGGACTTCGGCCTCACCTGCGACGGCCCGGGCCATCAGGGTTTTCCCGGTCCCCGGCGGACCGACCAGCAGGACTCCGCGCGGCACCTTGCCGCCCAGCCGCTCAAACTTGGCGGGATTGCGTAGGAAAGCGATGATCTCCTGCAGTTCCTGTTTTGCTTCTGCCAGGCCCGCCACGTCGCGGAAGGTCTTGCTCGATGCCTCACGAATAAACATGCGGGCGCCCGATTTGCTGAACTTGTTCAGGATGTTGCCGCCCATGCCGCCCATGCCGCCCTGTTGGCGTGCCCGCTGATAGATGTACCACCAGACCCCGAAAATGATGATCCAGGGCAGCAGACTGACCAGGAGGTTGGCCCAGGCCGGTGGTTTCTCGGGTGGTTTGACATAGACCACGACTTGGTGCTCTTCCAGGAGTGCGATCAATCCCGGGTCGCCGAACGGCGGGATGTTGGTGCGGAACCGCTTGTAGGGGCGTATCCCTTCAAATTGTTCAGCGGCAACGTCCTCGGAAGACAGGGCGAGCGGTTCCCAGAAAATCCCGGACAGACCTTCCCCCTGGAGAGTGACTTCCGCTATCCGATCCAGGCTCAGTTCATTTTTAAAGCGGCTGTAGGGAATTTGGGCAACCGGTTCCTGCTCGACGGGAGGGAATAGAAGGAGAAACACGCCATTGACGGCGAACACCAGGATCATCAACAGTAAAATTCTTTGCCAAGGTTCTTTCAGCATCGCAGTCTCCTAGACAATCTCTGGTCTTCGACTTTTACTTTTTTACTCCGGCAGGCACAGTCCAGCAGCCTCCCGGAGCTAAGCATTATGACCCTGTATCGTCAGACAGTTGCGCTTGTCATCCCAATAAGGAGAGAGCTTGCGCAGGTTGGCAATAATGCCTGGCAGGACGGCAATGATTCGATCGATATCCTCTTCATCATTGTAGCGGCTCAAGCTGAACCGTACCGAGCCGTGGATCGCAGTGAATGGGATTCCCATTGCCTTGAGAACATGAGAGGGATCAAGCGAGCCGGAGGTACACGCCGAACCGCTGGAAGCGCAGATAGCATACCGGCTCAGCTCATACAGGATGGACTCCCCCTCGACTCCGTGAAAAGCCAGGTTCAAGGTGTTTGGCAGGCGCTCCTTTGCTGCCTTGCCATTGATCTCCATTGCCGGGATCTTTTCCTCCAGGGTGTTCTGCAGCCGGTCGCGCATACGGCGAACCCGCGTCTGTTCCTCAGCGACACCGGCGATTGCCAGTTCGCAGGCCTTGGCCAGGCCGACAATGTAGGGGACGTTTTCTGTGCCGGCCCGGCGTCCTTGCTCCTGATGGCCGCCGAGTATGAAGGGGCGCCAGCGGGTGCCGCGTCGGACAAACAGGGCGCCGACCCCCTTTGGGGCATGAATTTTATGCCCGGAAAAAGCCAGCATGTCGACATTCTTCAAGGTGTCCTTCAGATCGACACTCAGCTTGCCGATCGCTTGGGTGGCATCGGTATGTACGATGATGTCCGGATCCGTTTCCTTGGCAATTCGTGCCAGTTCGGCGACTGGATAGCAGACCCCGGTCTCATTATTGGCCATCATGATGCTGGTTATCAAGACCTCATTGTTCAGTGCCTTGATGTAGTCTTTCAATATCAATTCGCCATTCTGGTCAACCGGTAGAAAGGTGACATCCAGACCGCGACGTGCCAGTTCCTTGCAGATTTCCAGCACCGAGGGGTGTTCGACGGCGGTCGTAATCACGTGACGGCGGTTCGGATTAGCCTGAACCGTTCCAAACAGGGCTGAATTGTTGCTTTCAGTAGCCGAGCCGGTAAACAGGATCTGAGCCGGGGCAATGCCGCCGAGGCAGTCGGCAATCGTTTCCCGGGCCTGCTGGATCGCCTTTGCCGAGGAGCGGGCGGCATCATACATGGAACTCGGATTGAAATAATCGGAGGTGAAAAACGGCTGCATTGCCGCCAGAACTTCCGGCGCGATGGCGGTGGTTGCATTGTTGTCAACATAGATGGTTTTCATTCCATTTCTTTCCGCGGAGGCAGATCAAACCGCGATGACACGCAGCCGTTCGTCGACCTGTTCCTTCAGGTGGCGTTCGACCAGCAGTTTGATGGTCTGATCTGCGCCAGGACATGCGGCACAGATGCCGGTCAGACGGCAATAGACACGATTTTGCTGGATGTCAACCAAGTCGATATCCCCTCCTTCAGCGCGCAGCAGCGGGCGGATGACCTCCTCGATTGTCGTTTCAATCTGTTTGCCTAGCCGGTAAGGCGAGAGGTGTTCCGCTTCGTGCTCTGCCATGACAGCGGCAGGTATTTCAACTTCTGCGGGTGCTGTTTTACCCCAGATTTCATCAAGCAGATCCTGCAGGCCGCCAGGTTGGTGGTGGCAGGCCGTGCAGCCACCGCCCGCCTTGAGGGCGTTGGTAATCTCAACAATCGTGCGCAGACCCAGTTCGCGAATCTTCCTGCGCAGGTAAGGTTCGGTCACCGAGAAGCAACGGCAGACGATCCGACCCTCCTCCTGTTCTTCCTTGATCAATTGCGGCAGGAAATCGGCCAGGTCAACCCCCCTTTTCCCAGCCCAGTCGATCACTGCTGCCTGTAGTGCCTCGGCGCCCATGACGGAACAGTGGATCTTCTGATCAGGCAGCCCATCCAGGTAATCGATGAGATCCTGGTTGGTGACATGCAGTGCCTCGATCGGTGTTATACCTCCTTCTTCGAGTAGAGAGCAGAGTGCTTCCGAAGCGGCAATGGCCGAGGTGCAGCCAAAGGTCAGATAGCGGGCTTCGGTGATCACATCGCGAGTTGGATCGGTCGGATGCCGCTTGACGCGAAAGCTGAAGCGCAATGTATCACCGCACACGATGGAACCGTGTTCCCCGAA
>DAOVNV010000118.1 GCA_030630015.1 Desulfuromonadales bacterium
CAAGCGCTTGATGTACGGTGCGCCGGAACTTTATGCCCAACTCATGGACAAAGTCACCGAGATGGATCGCCTGTATCTCAATGCCCAGATCAAGGCGGGCGCCCAAGCGATTCAGATCTTCGACACCTGGGGTGGCATCACCTCGCCGCTTGATTACGAGCGCTTTATTCTGCCTTACACGAAGAAACTGATCGATGGTCTCGATCGAGCTGATGTGCCGATTATCCACTTTGTCAAGGGGGCCGGCACCATGCTCGATACGGTCAAACAGGCAGGTGCTGATGTGGTCGGCCTCGACTGGCATGTCAACCTCGGAGCGGCCAGAGATATCCTGGGTTCGGATGTTGCGGTGCAAGGTAACCTGGACCCGACTGTTCTTTACGCGCCCAAGCCGCATATCGAAACCGAGGTCAAGCGAATCCTCGACGAGAATGCCGGTCGGCCAGGTCACATCTTCAACCTCGGGCACGGTATCCTGCCGACGGTTGATCCCGAGCACGCCAAATTCATGGTTGAGTGTGTTCAGCGTTTGAGTGCTAAGTAGCGCATGTCGCGAGAAAACGTTTGAAAGTCAAAAGTGATGAACCTTGATAAGCCGACGGCGCTGATACTGCTGAACATGGGTGGGCCGGACTCGTTGAAGGCGGTCAAACCGTTTCTTTACAACCTGTTTTCTGATCGGGACCTCATCCAATTGCCGGCTGGTGCACTGTTGCAGAAGCCGTTTGCCTGGATGATCAGCCGTTTGCGGTCTCCAGGTGTGCGCCGCAATTATGCCTCGATCGGCGGCAAATCACCGCTGCTGGAATGGACCGGCAAACAAGCGGAGGGTGCCGCCCGGATCCTGGGTGAGAATTTCAAGCCCTATGTCGTCATGCGCTACTGGAACCCGCGGGCGGAAGACGTGCTGCGCCAGGTGCGGGAGGACGGGATTGATCAGGCAGTGGTTCTGTCCATGTACCCCCACTATACAAGCGCCACCACGGGCAGCAGCGTCAAGGATTTCAGGCTGGCTGCGCAGAAAATCTATCCGGAGTTGGAATACAGCCTGATTGAAGACTGGTATGACTGGCCTGCTTACCTCGACGCGCTGGCAAACCGGGTTAGGGAGGGGCTGGAGCAGTTCCATGAACTGGCTCGCGATGAAATTGCCATTCTGTTTTCGGCTCATGCGCTTCCGCAAAGCTTCATCGATCGGGGCGACCCTTATCTCGACCAGGTCCTCTCTACGGTGCGCGGGGTGATGGAACGCCTGGACGGCAACGAGTGGAAGCTCGGCTTTCAGAGCCGGACCGGTCCGGTCAAATGGATGGAGCCCGACACGCTCGATGTCATCGAACAGGTGGCTCAGGAAGGATTCCCCGGAACTCTGATCGTACCAATTTCATTCGTCTCCGATCATATTGAAACGCTCCAGGAAATCGATTTCGAGTTCCGGATGCACGCCGAAAAAGTCGGCTTGCCCGCTTTAGAGCGCAGTCCGTCGCTGAATGACCATGAAGACTTTCTGCAGGCTCTGGCAGATCTGGTACAGTTGCACTTGCAGGTTCAACAATGATCGACTGCATTATATGTGGGCAGTCTTTCGACCCGGAGAAACTACCGGAAAGTCCGGAAGCTCAGGTCGGAATCCTTTTGGCGCAGGAACGGTTTAATGACGAGGGCAGGGTGTGCGGCGAATGTCTGATCAGTCGTGGACGTCTGGCGATGATGTACGATTGCCAGTTTCGAAGATAGAAAACCCCGCTTCTGCCGAAGCGGGGTTTTGTCGTTACTGTGACCGAATGGTAAACCAATTCGATCAAACTACTCCGAGGTCTTTGATCAACGCCCGGCGCGTTTCGAAGCCTTGAGCGGATTGACCTTGATCTCTTCAACCTTGATCTCGACCTTGCGGTGCGTGGCAAAGTTACACAGACCGGTCATCCATTTTTTGACAGGGGAAGGTGTGACCGAACAGACCGGACCGATCGTGCTTTCCACGATGCGTTCGCAGCCTTCGCACTCCTCGATTACGTTTTGACAGGTATTGCCTTCGGCAATACAACCATTCTTGGTCCAGAAGGTACACTCGGTACCGGGAAGAACTGTTTGACACTGCATGGGGTTGCTCCTTTTGGTCTCGGACGATTACTATTTTCCTAAAGCTCTCTCTTCTACTCCTTTTGTCAGGTGAATGTCAAGGGCTAAAGAGAGGAATAAAGGACAACACATTGAAGCGCGACAAGTTGATGACCAAGCGATTATTGGGAGCAAAAATGACCGAAGAAGAATGGGAGGCAATCTGCGAGCGGTGCGGTCGGTGCTGTTACGAGAAAATTGATTCCAATGCTAAAATCTATTACACGGCAATCCCCTGCGAACACCTCGACCTGAATACCCGGTTGTGCCGCATCTATGCAGATCGTGAGCAGCATCGCTCCGGATGTGTTGCCCTGACACCCGAGTTGCTGAAGCAGGGGCTCTTGCCAGCTGACTGCCCCTATGTTGCCGACCTGGAAGACTATCCGGCCCCTTTGATGGAAGATGATCTGGATGATTAGTCCTGCATTGTCTTCAAAATCTCTTTTAGCATGGTATTATTTGCCTAACGCAGAGTCAATCAACGTCGCTTTTCGGGAGAATATTACATGCATTCAATCAAGTTCGGAACATCAGGCTGGCGGGGGATCCTGGCCGAAGATTTTACCCTTGAAAACGTCCGGGTGGTCACCCAGGCGATTGCCGATCATCTGAAATCGATCGGTGAGGCGGAAAAGGGTGTGCTGATCGGGCATGACAGCCGGTTTTTCGGGGAACGCTTTGCCCGGGAGACGGCCCGCATCCTGGCCGGCGCCGGAGTCCCGGCGCTGTTGTGCAAGGATGATACTCCGACACCGGTCATCGCTTTCGAGTTGTTGCGGCGCGGCAGCGGCGGAGCGATCAATTTTACGGCGAGTCACAACCCTTACGAATACAACGGCATCAAATTCTCGCCCTCCTGGGGAGGGCCGGCCCTACCGGAAACGACTGCCGACATAGAGCAGCGGGCGAATGCCATGCTCGGAGAAGTCTGCTATCGCGACATGCCGCTGGACCAGGCTGTGCACGCCGGGCTGGTGGGGGAAATCGACCCGAAGCCCGATTACCTGGAAGATCTGCGCGGCAAGGTCGACCTGGAGGCGATCGGCCGCTCAGGCATGACCGTGATCGTAGATCCGATGTTCGGTGCCGGGCGCGATTACGTCGACAGCCTGCTGGTTGAAGCCGGCCTGCTGGTCCAGACCATCAATGCCCAGCGCGACCCTTATTTCGGCGGTGTTTCCCCCGATCCGTCGGGATCCCATCTCGGCGACCTGATTGCCAGGGTAAAGAGGGACGATCAGGTCCTGCTGGGCCTGGCCACCGATGGCGATGCTGATCGTTACGGGATCATTGATGCCGACGGCACCTTCATCGAGCCGAATTATGTATTGGCCCTGCTGTATGATTATCTTCTGCGGCGGCGAGGCGAAAAAGGGGATGCTGCCCGCTCCGTGGCCACGTCACATTTCCTGGATGCCGTGGCGGCACATCACGGTTTTGCCGTGCGCGAAACCCCGGTTGGCTTCAAGTATATTGGCGAATTTATCCGCGACGGCGAAATCGTAATCGGCGGCGAAGAAAGTGCTGGCTTAAGCATGCGCGGTCACGTTCCCGACAAGGATGGTGTGCTGGCCTGCCTGCTGGTCGCCGAAATGGTTGCCGTGGAAGGCAAGTCGATCAGGGAGCTGATTGTCGATCTCTACGCACGGGTGGGCGAGTATCACACGGCCCGTCAGAACCTGCGGCTCTCCAGCGAACTTGCTGCATCCGTCGGCGATAAGCTGGCGGCTCCTCCGGAACAACTGGCTGGCAAAAAGGTCGGCCAGGTCATCACTACTGACGGTGTCAAGTTGGTCTTTGAAGACGGGACCTGGGTGCTGTTCCGCAAATCGGGAACCGAACCGGTGGTGCGGGTCTATGCCGAGGCGCGTAATTCTCAAGAGTTGAAACAACTGACGGACGCGGCGGTGGAATTTATAAATAAGTAGCGGGTGGCGGGAAGCGAGTGGCACGATAAGGCCAAATCGTTTTAACGCTCGTTCGCTTCGCTCACTCAAAGATGTAGGAGCGACCTCCTGGTCGCGAATGGTTTCGATTGTTGCCCAATTCGCGGTCAGGAGACCGCTCCTACGTAAGGGGCTATTTTTTCAGGCTTCCTCGCCACTCGCCACCCGCCACTGCTTTACTTAACATCAACATTCCGTATCCCCTGCGGCCGCCAGGCCGGTGAGATTACGGATGAGCCCTTGTGTTCGTCGGTCAGAAGCGATCCGAAGGTGACTTTGAAGTCACCGTATTGGTTGTTGACCTCGTCCATGGCATGGGTGGCCAGGTCTTTACGGCGTTCCTCTTGAAACAGGGGCAGTTGACTGTCCCGGTGTCTCAGGTTGGAGAGCCTGACCCCGAGCAGGCGTATCGGCTGCTCCAGATTTATGCTATTCAGGATACGCTGTACGGCCTGGTAGATTTCGTCGCTGCGGTCGATATGTGAAAGCAGGGTCGACTGTTTGCCGATGTTGGTGTCGAAATCGGCATAGCGGATCGTTAAATGGACCGTCTTGCCGGAGACGCCGTAGCGCCGCGCCCGCCGTCCGACCATTTCCGACAATTGCAGCAGGTACCTGTTGATCTCATCACGGCGATTGATGTCGTGGGACAGAGTCATGCTGTGGCCGACAGTTTTGACCGGTTCGGATCTCTCGTCCGGAATGACCGGTGATTCATCGATGCCCTGTCCCATCCTGTGCAGTTTGTCCCCGATGATCCCGAACTTTCTTCGCAGGATGTCCAGCGGGTAGCGCTCCAGCTGACCACAGGTTTCAATGCCGAGCTGCCGTAATTGTCGATTCATGCGGCGGCCGATCCCGCAGAGATCCTCGATGGGGGTCCGTTCCATGGTTTCGACGACCTCGTCAGGCCGAATAATGGTCAGACCGTCAGGTTTCTTCATCTCCGAAGCCAGTTTGGCCAGGAGTTTGTTGGGAGCAATGCCGATCGAGCAGGTCAGACCGAACTGGTGCCGAATGCGGGCCTTGAGGCGGTAGGCGATATTCTCCGCACTGCCGAACAGGGCCAGGGAGCCGGCCAGGTCCAGGAAAGCTTCGTCGATGGAGAAGACTTCCACCAGCGGTGTGTAATCCTGCATCATCTCGAAGATGCGAGTCGAGGTGTGGGTGTACTTGCGGTTGTTGCCGACGACCAGGATTAGATCGGGACAGCACTGCAGGGCCTCCCATTTGGCCATGCCGGTTCTGACGCCGTACGCTCGTGCCTCATAGGATGCCGTGGTGATGATCGTGCGGTGCGATGCACCAATAATGCCGACCGGCTTGCCCCGCAGTTCCGGGTTGCTCTGCTGCTCGACTGACGCAAAAAAGGCATTCATGTCGCAATGCATGATCACCCTGTCGCTCATGATGTGGCCTCAATGCCGCTCAGGAACCAGCTCTGGCTGCCGGTGTCATAAACCAGTTCGTAGAGAGCTTCACCGTCTGTGACGCAGAAGTGCAGGAACAGAGTCTGCCCGATCTTCTCCTGCCAGGTGTAGGTGGTTTCCCTGATCGGATGTTTTTTGCGACGCCATTCGAACCAGACCGGACGCATTATCTGGCCCGGGCTGAAAATGGTGGCGACCCGCAGCGGTTCCTTGAGAGGCTTCATGATGGTTCCAGGTCACGATAGATGCCGGTGACCTTACCGATGATCGAGATGTCCCGATCCGGACCGACGAGAATGGGGGCCAGTTCCCGGTTGGCAGGTTCCAGTCGGATTTGGTCCGCTTCCCGGAAAAATC
Organism: Desulfuromonadales bacterium; assembly: GCA_030630015.1. Lineage (GTDB taxonomy): Bacteria > Desulfobacterota > Desulfuromonadia > Desulfuromonadales > BM103 > JAQYVZ01. Next base: position 5,858 of record DAOVNV010000118.1, read on the forward strand.
TCTTCAGGGTCGCTTCACCATCGACCAGGGCAACGATAATATTGTTGTTTTCCGCTGTCGGCTGCGGCTGCACCAGCGCCAGGTCGCCATCCAAAATTCCCGCCTCGATCATCGAATCACCCTTGACCCGTAGAAAGAAGCAATCTTCATTCCTGACCCGGCTGGAGTCGATAGTAAAATGCCCCTGAATATCTTCGATTGCAGGGTGCAGTGCTCCCGCGCGAACCGTTCCGGCAATCGGCAGCTCCATTCTGTTGCTGCGCGGTTTCGATAAAACAATGCTGCGGGCATGGCCGGAACGTTTGAGGCAGCCCTTCTTCTCCAAGGCGTCAAGATGCCGGGCCACACCAAAGGTGCTGCTTATGCCCATGTGTGCAGCAATATCGCGCAGGGTCGGAGGATAGCTGTTTTCGTCGATGAACCGGGCGATGTAATCGAGGACTTTCTGTTGTCGGGCGGTCAGTTTGGACATAGTGGCTCCATAGTGTTCATTTGAGCACTATTAGGCCATGATGCGGGGAGATTGTCAATAGGTGGCGATGCTTGACGAGGGGTGGAAAATAGATATTACCACCCGTTCGCTTTGCTCACTAGAGGCACAGAGGACACAGAGAAAGAAAAATCAAAAGATTTTGGTTTTGTTTAAACATCAAAAAAAACAAGAAGGTTTTACATGAAAGTGTCTCGGTTGAAATCGCCTTTAATAGCAAGTACTTATGAATAGTCCCTGACTATTTAATGGTTCTCTCTATGTCCTCTGTGCCTCTAGTGAGCAAAGCGAACGGGTGGTTTCATGCTTTTTTTGCGTTGTCACAAAAAAAGGAGTCTGCCAGTAGCAGACTCCTTCTCAAACCATTTCGAAACGGCACGCGTTTCGGTTTTAGACCGCTCAGCCAAAGCCCGAACCGGCCGGACTGGCGCATCCGCCTCCACCCTCAGTTGATCCGGAGAAGAGGGAAACAACGCGCTTGGCGGGTTTGCCGCAATGGGGACAGGGGACTTCCTGCTCCGGTTGGCGTTGGAGTTTTTCGAAGGTTTCTTCGCAGTCACGGCAGTGATATTCAAATAAAGGCATAAGGAACTCCATGAAAAGATTTTCTGTAATATATTCAGAAACCGGTATGTAGTCAAGTAGGTAGAATGAAACTTTCTTTGTAACTGTTAAGCAGGCCCGATTTTTGTGCTCTGGCAAGGCGTGAGCAGCGCAGAAGCGCAGCATACACCAGGTATGTGAGCATTTGAGCAGCACAGCAACGCAGCTAGAGTGCAAAAGGCGGGATTTGCTGAATAGTTACCTTCCTTTTTAGTCCGTTTTTTGATATAAATTCCAGGTCCTTGAGGGGGGAACTGTGGAAATATTCACTTCCAATTTCGAATCGCAATCAATTGTTCGTGAAGGCCTCTGTCTGTTCCATCATGGTGCAGGGAACGGTGTGACCGGTTCCTGTCATGAGCTTCGGCTTTCAAGCGGGGAGGGTGTCCTGGTCGATTGCGGGATGTTCCAGGGGCGGGAGCGGGGTCAGTCGTCGCCTGCAGGGCTATGCCGGACGGGCGCGAAAAATCAAGTTCAGGATCAGATTGATTTTCCGGTCAAGCATATTAAGGCCCTGGTTGTCACCCATGTGCATATTGATCATGTCGGGCGCATCCCGTACCTGTTGGCGGCCGGATTCAAAGGACCGATCTATTGCTCTGAGCCATCGGCTATCCTCCTGCCACTGGTGCTGGAGGACGC
>DAOVNV010000168.1 GCA_030630015.1 Desulfuromonadales bacterium
CTGGGTCACCATTTTGTTATTATTCTTGTTCGCGTAAGCTTCCATCTGGACAGTCAGGTCCTCTAGCTTGTCAATTTCTTCGCTGGAGAACTGATCGTAGGTCTCCATAACCGCGAAACCTTCCAGAACTCCGCGTGTGGTGTAGCTGTCTATCGTCTGCTTGGGAGACATGAGAGTGATATAGTTGCCGACCTGGGGACGATACTCAACCAGGCCGTTCATGATCAGTTCTTTCAGTGCTTCGCGGATGGGAGCTCTGCTGATCCCCATCTCTTCCGCCAGGTGACTTTCCTTGAGCTGGTCCCCAGGATTCAATTTACCAGCCAAAAGCAGCTGATAGACATAATCGACCACCTGGTCCTTGTAGGTTTTTTTGACGATTGCCATGTTTTTTTCCTTTCCGTATCTGTCTATTGTCGACAATAGACATTCGACAGAGGAAATGTCAAGCTAAAAAAACCAGGGGGTAGTCATTTTTTTCAAGGGATGATTTTCTGGTCCTGGTTTTGAGCTGCTACATTACTCGCAACCATCCAGTGAGGTGTCTCACAGACAACCTTAACAGGTCCAATACCTCACAAAAAAAGCGGACAGTCGTGAGACTGTCCGCTTTTTTTAACTTGATCAAACATGCAGGTTCGAAAGAACTTAATGGCAAAGTTTCAGTTGAGAATTTAATCGTCCTTGGCCGTGTGGCATGTAAAGCAACCGCAATCGGCGTTCGCCGATCCCGCATTGCAACCGTTGAGGTAGTCCCAGCGCAGCATGTCCGGGTAAGGCGAGCCGTGCGGCCGGTGGCAGGAGATGCAGGTCACCACGTCCGAGCCGGGTGTCACCACATCGAAATTTGCGTCGCCAGCAACCAGGGCTGTGCTTTTTGCCGCCGGTGCCATCGGGTTGTATTCGGTGTAGCCGGCATATTCAGTGGTGCCGGCAGGGATGACGGCATCGGAAGGATGACGGATCCAGGCCCCGGCCACGCCGCTCGGCTGGTCGGTATTCATTTCATGATGGAACTGACCGTGGCAACCGGCGCAGAACTGGCCGATGGTGTTGTCGGGCGTATAAGGCATGATGGTCTTAGCGTAAACGTTAATCGTCCCCTGGTAAACATTGTGGTTGTTCTTCGACGGATTCTGTTCCCAGTCCTCCTCCTCAATCCCGATCACCCCCTCTGGCGTACTCGCACCGAAATTCATGGCCGGGTTGTCCCCGAGGAAGCGATACCAACCACCGGATTCGGCAACGACAACCGCCGAATCGTCGGCATGATGACGCGGGGCATGGCAGCCCTTGCAGCCATTTTCTTCATCTGCCGTCGCCAGGCTCTCATGACAGGTGGTACAGCCGAAGAATGACGGCCCGGGGGCTTCACTCAGGGTTGCATCCGCACCAGAGATTCCGTAGACATTGTGGCCATAGGCATCGCCGCCACCATGAGCGACCCAATAGAAGTTGCCTCCGGCCAAGGTGGAAGTCGCCGTCCCGACCGGCGGATAAGTCGGTTCTGTCTGGTTGTACACAATAGGGATACGGGACGTACCAACCACGTTGATCGTCGTATTGCCGGTGCTGGAATGACAGCCCACGCAATCATTATTGAGCAGATTACCCGACGGCCCATCGGCATCAACCACTGAGCCGTCCTGGCTGTTGTGCATGGTGTGGCAATTGGAACAGACGCCGCTGACCCGGCCAAAAGCCGGCCCCGCAAACACAAGGAAACACAAAAACACGCAGAAACCTGTTCCCAGTTTCACCCTCGACATTCCATCCTCCCTGAGGCCGGCTCGGCCTCCCCTGCAACAACAAGCCACCGAATCGACCTGAAAAAAATTGTATCGAAGAGCAACTACATGCAAAAAATCGACCAGATTCCCTCCCGGTGATGTGGGCGCCCGTTTCTTGCTCAAAACTATCAAGAAATGGCCAGTCTTTTTGACAGGCCGATGGTTAAACGTTCTCAAAATAAATCAGGCACAGTACTTGCTTTTAATTTCATACTTTTAATCACACTTTTAATCACACCAGTTCAATAAATAAATGGGCTAGGTCTATGACCAGCCAACCACCATATGCAAGACGTCCACGCTTTTAATCCAATGGGAGGGATCTATGCGAAGGGCTTTCTGGGTCGGATTGTGTTTTATCGCTATTTCACTAGCTAGCCACGTCATATGCCCGACAAGTGCAAGCGCCGCTCCGACCCTTCAGTCACTGGGAAGGATTGACGAAGGGCTGTCCGTGCCGACCCGGCTGGATCTCGACGCTGCAGGCAATCTTTACGTCGCCGACCCCCGACAAAAGTCAATTTTCATCTATGACAAATTCGGGACACCGGCCTCGGAGTATCCTGTCGAGAACCTCAGCGGCGGAGGTCTGGCCGTCACGCCGGACGGAACAAAGATCTACATTGCCTGCGGTAGGTCCGTGCTCATTCTCAACGGCCAAACCGGACAGCAAGTCGGAGAGCTTGGCAACGGGGAAGAAACCTTTTCCGCCACCGGCTTTATCGACATCGGCAGTGCAGGCAACGTCTATGTCGCTGACACCATGCAGCGGATCATCCTGATCTTCAGCCCGGACGGCACTTTGCTCGGCCAGTTCGGCGATCCTGCCTCATCCACCGGTCAGTTTGCCAGTATTTTCGCACTGGCCATCGACCCGGCGACCTTTGAAGTCTATGTGGGGGATTCGGCGCGCCGTTCCGACAACCAGTCGAAGGCCCTGGTCTTCTCCCCGGATGGCGAACTGTTACGCACCCTGGCTTACGACAACCTGTCGATCTTCGGGGAAACACCCCTCTTTTTCTTCGGAGGCATCACTTTCGACCAGCAGGGGCACGCCTATTTCCTTGACACCTATCGCTCCAACGTACGTATCGTGCAACTGCCGCAAACCTTCCAGTCAAGCCTCACAATGCCCAGTCTGCTTCCCGGCAACATGGAACGTCCGGTGGATGCAGCCTTCGACCCCTCGACGAACCGCCTGTTTGTCGCCTGTGACGGCGGCCGGGTGGAGGTTCTCGGCCTGAATGGAGCCACCAATCCTGACCCGAACAGCCCGCCGGGGATGCCGACCCTGCTTGACCCGATCGCCGGCGGCGAAACCGACTCGGCCACCCCGCAGCTGGTGTTCCTGAATGCCAGCGACCCGGACAACGATGTCCTGAGCTACGATGTCCGGCTGCTGAGGAACGATGAGTTGATTGTGCAGTATGATGACCTGCCGCAATACCTGCCGACCTCGTTCGCCCAGGTCGACCGGGCATTGACGGAAAATGCACCCTATTCCTGGAGCGCCCGGGCGAAGGATGTCTCGACGGCCTCCGACTGGACGGCCGAACAGTCGTTCTACGTCAATGCCACCCAGGAAGCCCCTGGTACTCCGCAGATTGACAGCCCGACCGAGACCCCCGCCCTGGATGGCTCGGGTCAGTTGACCTGGCAGGCATCTACAGACCCCGACCCATTCGACACGGTTAGCTACCTGGTTGAAATTTCCGGAAGCGACACCAGTTTCGAACCGATCGCAACACTGGTCCTGGAAACGACCTCGGCGACATTGGCCCAACTCGATGGCTATCACCTGTTCGAAGACGGGCAAACCTGCTTCTGGCGGGTCACTGCCCTCGACAATCATCAACTTGCTTCGGAACCAAGTGTTCTCGGACAGTTCATCTACGATACAACGATTCTCAGGGTCGATGCCGATATTCCTGGCGCCAACGTCTATCTCGGCGGCAATCATGCCTACCCCGGGCGTTTTATTGGCCAGGTCCCGGTCGAAGTGCGTGACTTCCCAGTTGAACCTTGCTCTGTCGTGATCGAGAAACCCGGCTTCGAGACATACGTTCGCCAGGTTTCCCCGGCGCCAGGCACAAGTGTCGCCATCCAGGCAACATTGACTCCTGCCATTCTGCCTGTTCTTAAATCGAGAGGGAACCTGCTCTTGACAACAGGTTTGACCGATGCGGCGCCCTTCATCGTTGATTACAACAACGACGGCATCCTCGACATGCTGGTCGGAGATGTCGGTGGCATCCTGACCCTGTACCCCGGCCTCCCGTCAGATGACAACTCGCTCATTTTCTCTGAGGGCACCATCCTGGACCTTCCTCTGGTTCTTGGTGCGGCGCCTTTTGTTTTGGACTGGGACAATGACGGCCGTAAGGATCTCTTACTCGGCGGAGACAACGGAACGATCAACCTGTTCCTGAACAGGGCCACCGAGGCGGCACCCGGCTTCGATCAGGGTTCACTGCTGACGGCATCCGGAGACCCAATCATGGTTGAAGGGCGCGCCGTGCCGGTTGTCATCGATCTGGATGGAGACCTGAAGAAGGACCTGCTGGTCGGGACCGGCAGCGGCGACATCCTGTATTACAGGAATCTCTCCGATGATCACGCACCACAACTGGCTGAAGCCCGGTTGCTGGCATCGGTTTCCGGGGCCGCAACCCCCTTCGCTGTCGACTGGAACGCCGACGGGGAACGGGATCTCCTGATTACTTCCGGACCGGAGGTTTTCCTGTTCATACGGGAAAGCGGCATCCTGTTCAGCGAGGGGCAGAAGCTGTCTATCGACATCGCCCCCTCGGCATCCTCTCTCAGCGCCCGACACGCTCTGTTCGCCTTCGATGCCGATGGGAGAAAGGGCAAAGACCTCATCATCGGCAACCAAGATGGCTCGATTCTGCTGTTCCGCTCCAATGCAAAAAAAAACAAGTGAGAAACCCTTTACAAAGGGATGGAGCCAAAAACAGCCGCGTGATCTTCGAACGGGGATTTCGGAAGTTCTGAGCCGCATCCGGAATAAACGATGATGTCCAAACGGCATATCGTCAGTCATATAAAGATTGTTGGATAACTGGAGGGCATTGATGAGCGCAACAAAACTCGCATTGCAGGGGGTCCTGATCCTGCTGGCCCTGGCACCGTCATTGAGCCAGGCCCGCATGGTCCACGATTTTGACTGTACCTTCTGCCACCTGGAGTACACCAGCGAAGAAGTCCCCTACATGACCTACAACGTCTGCCTCGATTGCCACTACCCCGGCAACGAGGGGACCACTTACCAGCTTGAAAGCGGCGAGGACTCCAATCCGATCAGCGCCACCTTCGCCGCCGGCGACGGCAGCAATGCCATGGGCTCCAACGCCGCCCCGGGCAGCGAAACCTCGCATTTCTTTGCCGGATCCACAGAGGAAAATGCCGCTGCTGGCGCGACAAGGCCTTCAAACCGGCGCTTCAACCTCGGCTGGGCCAACGGCCAGATCGCCTGCAGTCGCTGCCATAACCCGCACGGTGACAACTCCAACTCCAAGCTGCTGGTCCTCGGTGTCAACAGC
>DAOVNV010000187.1 GCA_030630015.1 Desulfuromonadales bacterium
GAGAGGGTGACCATCCCCGCTGCGGCGTTGTTGAAGACGGTGCGGAACCTCTCCTCACTGAGCCGCAGCGCCTCCTCGGCTTCCTTGCGCTCGGTGATGTCCTGTATGCTGGCGGCAAAAGAGCTCAGGGCCCCGTCCGGGCCGAACACCACCGCCACCGTGGCACGGCCCCAGATGACCGAACCGTCCTTGCGCAGGTAGCGCTTCTCATAGTCGACGACCCGGCGGTGACCCGCCCGGATCTCGTCGTAGAGGCGCCGCGTCTCCTCCCGGTTGTCGGGGTGGGTCACGTCGAGGACATTCTTTTTCAGCGCCTCGGCCTCGCTGTAGCCGGAAAGCCGGCAAAAGGTCGGGTTAACTTTCAGAAACTTGCCGTCCAGGCTGATAATGGCCATGCCGGAAGCGGCCGCCTCGAAAAACGATCGAAACCTCTCCTCGCTCTCCCGCAGCGCCTCCTCGGCTTCCTTGCGTTCGGTGATGTCCTGTACGTTAGCGGCAAAACAACTCAGGGCCCCGTCCGGGCCGAACACCCCCGCCACCGTGGTACGGCCCCAGATGACCGAACCGTCTTTGCACAGGTAGCGCTTCTCATAGTCGACAACCCGGCGGTGACCCGCCCGGATCTCGTCGTAGAGGCGCCGCGTCTCCTCCCGGTCGTCGGGGTGGGTCACGTCGAGGACATCCTTTTTCAGCGCCTCGGCCTTGCTGTAGCCGAAAAGCCGGAAAAAGGTCGGGTTAACCTTTAGAAGCTTGCCGTCCAGGCTGAGAATGACCATGCCGCAGGCGGCCGACTCGAAAAACGATCGACACCTATCCTCGCTCTCCCGCAGCGCCTCCTCGGCCTCCTTGCGCTCGGCGATCCGGGTCCATTCGCGTAGGGCCCTTTCGACGATGTGGGGCAGGTCGGCCAGCGTCGCGGCCGACTTGACAACATAGTCCAGCGCTCCGGCCTTCATCGCCTCGACCGCCGTCTGTGCGTCATCGCGGCTGGTCATTATCATGGCGGGATAGGTCGCTGCTTCCTGGTTGGCCGGCAGAAGCTCGATGCCTTTGCCATCGGGCAGAAGAAAATCGATGATCGCCAGATCGGGAAAAGACTCGCTCAGGTGGGTACGCGCTTCAGCAAGGCTTTGCACGACTGTTAATTTCACCTGATTGGGCCCAGACTCCAGAGCTTTGCGAACCAGCGCCGCATGAGTCTCAGAATCTTCAACCAAAAGAATGTGGATTGCCTCTCTGTTCATGGCTTTGAACTCCCCCGCAACCCTATCCAATTAAGGGGATAGGTGGCTAGAAGCAGCCATTATAGACTAATTTTTGCCACCACTAAAGGGTAAATATTTCGTCAATTGGTTCTCAGCGTCCTGCTTTCATAACTCCGGAATGGTTTTCTTCGGCCCTAACCTTTCCGTAGACGTGCAATTTTGTCGCGATCTTCTGGCAGAGGGGCCTATCAGGAGGAGGCACCTAACCCCCCTGAGCTGCGGCGGTAAAGAACGACCGTGGTGAGCGTCATGGGAAAAGGCAGGGAAAACCCTGCCCGGTATGAAATACGGTGGGAATATCTGTTCTCATAAGGCGATGGATAAGAAGAGCCGGATGAAGCGAGAGTTTCACGTCCGGTTCTGTGAGGGCCTGATTGTAGGGCTAAAAATGGGGTGTGTTTATGTGTTTTCAGTTAGGCAACTTGATCAGATCCCGAGCACCCTTTTACTAAATAGCAGTCCTGTGCAAAATCATCTCAACAGTGGGACGATCTGCCGGGCCTTCGCCAATATGATGCAGACGTACGACCCCGGTCGGGTCAATAAGCACATCACCGCCGCGCTGAAAGATATCGCCTGCTGATTTTCTCAATTTTTGCCCCTTCAAAATCCCCTTCAAATAGACCCACCAGGTTTTTGGCCCCCATACATCCCAAAAGGAAGCAGAGAGCATCCCATAGTTTCTATAAGTTTCACGGGTCTCATCAACAAGGAGTGGCCAGGACAAGGAAGTTTCTTCGACGTAACGACGAGCAAAATAGTCATTCTCAAATGTAATGATGACAATCTTGACATTTCGCTTACTGAATTCCACTTCTTGATCACGCAACTGCGTGATATGCGCTTGGCAAGGCAGTCAGCCAAGGTGACGGTGAAAAATCATCAAAAGCCAACTTCCCTTGTAGTTTTCAAGGTGATGGCTGCATCCCTCGCTGTCTCGGAGGCTGAAGGGAACAGCGGGTTCCCCTGTCAAATTCTTCATTGGGCCACCTCTATGGGGTCAGATCTCAACATTTTACTTCAACACACCCTTTCCCGCAGTCAGGTCATTGAACATTTTTCGAAAAGCCTCTGCCCGTTCCTCCGGCAGGCGGATCCGGTAACTGACCTGTTGCGCATAATCGGTTTCGAGAATCTCGACTTCGAACTCTGCCAGTCGCCGCTCAAACTGGGTTTTCAGGGCGTAATCGATGGTCGCCTGCAGTTCGAGCCAGGCGATGCGTTCGCTGCGCGGCAGCTTGTCCATGGCGGCCTGTACGGCGGCGGTATAGGCCTTGACCATGCCGCCCTTGCCGAGCTTGATGCCGCCGAAGTAGCGGGTCACCACCACGGCGGCATCGCCCAGACCGCTGTGCTGCAGTGCGGTCAGCATCGGCCGGCCGGCAGTGCCGTGCGGTTCGCCATCGTCACTCAGTCCGATCTGATCCGTGCTGCCGGGCGGACCGATCAGGTAGGCCCAGCAGTTGTGGTTGGCATTGGGGAATTCGCTTTTGATCACGGCGATGAACTGCCGGGCTTCCGTTGGCGATGTCACAGCCTGAACGGTGGTAATGAACCGACTGCGCTCCACTTCGACTTCGCAACGGTAGCGATTTGCCGGGATTGGATAGCGGGGTGTGCCTGTGGCGGTTTCTCTGGTTTGAGCCACTTTGCAGCTTAGTCTTTGACGGGAAGAACATGAATGGCTTTGACAATAAGCTGCACCTCGTCTCCGACTTTAAGGTTAAGATCTTCAGCGGATTCCGTGGTCAGAACCGAGGACATCTCGATCGGGTCAGTCACGTCGAATTTCACCAGTGACATGATATCACCGTTTTTGACGGCTGTTACTTTGGCTTTGATCGTGTTGCGCGCACCGTATTTCATTGCAGAGCTCCTTTACGTTGGGCTGGAAGAATAAAACTGTCAATCAAAAGCTCCGCTAAAAACGCAGCGAAAGGCAGGTCAGGCCACCGTCGAGTTTGGCGTACTCGGAAATATCGACTTCAATAATCTGTGCCCCCTCAGCGGTCAACAGTTCCCGGACCTTTGGGAAACCTGCCGGCATGAGAATTCTGTCGTTGATGCGGATGCAGTTGGCGGCTCTCTCCTCCCCGGTTGCGACTGCCAGAATCATGAATTCAGAAAACTCTGGCCGTGAGATAAACGCACCGGCAGCCAGCAGAGCCTTTTCGGCCACGCAGGTGACACCGGTTTTCAGGTGTAAAAAACCTTTGACCGGCACTGTCGACCCGGTCATCCCGTAACGTTCCAGGATCGCGATCAACTGCTCGGCCCCGGCAAGGTTGGTGCGCTCGGAGAGGCCGATATAGAAATGCTGTCCAACCTGCATCACATCGCCCCCCTCCAGGGTCCCCGGTTTTTTGATTTCCTCAATCATCGCATAGAAACGACCCAGAAGCGGGCGCATGCCTGCTGTTTCACCTGCCCTTGAGGGGGCGCCTGGGCAGGTAATAATGGCACAGTGCGGTGTGAGCAGGGAGGTGTCTTCGATAAAGGTTGAGTCCGGGTACGCCTCATCAGCGTCCAGAACCAGAACCTCCAGCCCACAGGTTTCAAGGGCGAGGATATACAGGCGGTGCTGCTCAAGCGCTTTTTGATAATCCGGTGTGCCCAGGTTGGCCCTGGTCAGGCCGGACACCATGCTGCGGCCGGGTGTGCGTACGATAGCTTTTTTGAACATATGCGGTTCTCAATAAGAAATCACAAACCGCTTGGCAAAGTTGTCTGCGGTCAGTAAAACAGAGTGAGTTAGGATGTCCTCTGATCATCAATGTATCAAAGGAGTTCTCTGCCTTGCAATATTTACGGCCGACGCCAGAGCCCGACTTCTTTATTGCGCGCCCCCTCCTCGGCCTCAAGGAAAGCCCCCTTCATGCGAAAATCGAACCGGCGGTAAACCGTTGCCAGGCCATTCTCGAGCAGTAGCAGGTTGAGCAGGCGGCCGTCAGGCAGATGGACGTAGGCGAGCAGCCGGCCATGGCGGTCGCGCGGGGTGGCGTCGAGGGTCAGGGTGACGATTTTGCCCTTGGCTTCGGTGATGCAGAATTCAAGGGCCTGACGGGAGATGTTGCGTAATTGCCTGGGTGGGATCTTCCAGCGCCGGTAGAAGTCGTCGCGCGAGGAGTTTTCTTTTTCCGGGGTGTCGATGCCGATCAGGCGCACCTTGCCGATGCCGTCGACCTTGAGGGTGTCGCCGTCGTAGATCCAGACGACTGCGCCCTGCAGAGCGGGGTTTGCCGGTGCGGCGGTGACGGTGCAGGACAGGAACAGGGCCAGGCAGAGGAGGAGTGCGGTGCGCAGGAGGCGCCCCTGAATGCTCAATTGCGGCCCCAGAGCAGGCGGCTGAAGATGCCGGTGGA
>DAOVNV010000176.1 GCA_030630015.1 Desulfuromonadales bacterium
AAATCCTCGATCAGCGCAAGGAAGGAACCGACCTTGGCTGCCGCAGCGCCTTTGAGGACGCCCTGATCGAGGGCCGCCTGACAGGCTGGCAGGAAGCCACCGGATGCTGCCTCGAGTTCGGCGATTTTGGCGACGGTCACGGCCCCGATACCGCGCGCCGGGACATTGATAATGCGCCTTGCGGATACCGAGTCGGAGGGGTTGGCCAGCAGGCGCAGGTAAGCCAGGATGTCCTTGACCTCCATGCGCATGTAAAATTTGAGGCCGCCGAACATGGCGTAGGGGATGCGCTCGTTGCGCAGGGCCTCCTCCAGTACACGCGACTGGGCGTTGGTCCGGTAGAACACGGCAATGCCCCGCAAATGACGGCCACTGCGCTTGAGCTTCGTAATCTCTTTGGCGACAAAACCTGCTTCGTCCCGATCATCCGGCAAGGTTTCCAGGGTCACCTGGTCTCCTGCAGGATTCTCGGTCCAGAGCGTCTTTTCCTTGCGGCCGACGTTGTGAGCGACCACAGCTCCGGCCGCACTAAGAATCGTACTGGTTGAACGGTAATTCTGTTCCAGGCGAATGGTCACACAGCCAGGGTAATCCCTTTCAAAGCCGAGAATGTTGCCGATCTCCGCGCCACGCCAGCGATAGATTGACTGGTCGTCGTCACCGACCACGCACAGGTTGCCATGACCGGAAGCCAGCAGGTGGATCAAGCGGTACTGAATCTGGTTGGTATCCTGGAATTCATCGACCAGAACATACTGGAAGCGCTGTTGGTACTTGTCCAGAACATCGGGATGCTCCTCGAGCAGTTTCACCGTAACCATCAGCAGGTCGCCGAAGTCGAGGGCATTGGCCTGCCGCAAACGCTCCTGGTAGAGCGCATACAATCGTGCAATCTGCTCGGAAGAATAGTCATCGGTGGGATACTGGTCCGGCCAGACGGCCTGATTTTTGGCCCGGTCAATTGCCGTGGCCAGCGCCCGCGGCTTGAGGGTCTTTTCATCGATGCCGACCTCTTTGAGCAGGGTCTTGAGCAGCCGTTCCTGGTCCTGGTCGTCATAAATGGTGAAATGCCTGGTAAACCCGAGCACATCGATCTCCTGACGCAGGATCCGGACACAGGCTGAATGAAAGGTACTTACCCAGACCCTCTGATCGCTGCCCAGCAACTGTTCGAGACGCTCCTTCATCTCACCGGCAGCCTTGTTGGTAAAGGTGACGGCCAGGATGTTCCACGGCTGGACCCCGTATTCACGGATCAGCCAGGCGATACGATGGGTGAGCGCCCGGGTCTTGCCGGAACCGGCTCCAGCCAGCAGCAGCAGCGGCCCGGCACCGTGCTGGATCGCCTTCTGCTGCATCGGATTGAGCTGTGCGAGCAGGTCAGTCACGGTCCTGATCCTCCAGGGTCCTGGACATCAGAGCCCGGTTGTAGGCCGAGATCATATCCCGGCGGGAGATGATGCCGACCAGCTTGCGATGGTTTTCACGATCAACCACCGGCAGCTGCTCGATATTGCGATAACCGATCTTGCGCATCGCCTGATCAATATTTTCATCCTGATGAACGGTAATCACCTTGGCCGTCGCCAGTTCCTTGACCACGACCAGGTCCATCAGGTCGGGCTCGAATACCACCCCCATAAAATCCTGAACTGAAATGATCCCGGTCAGTTCCCCCTCTCTGTTCACCAGGGGGAAATTGGTGTGATGGGTCGTCTCCATAAAGCGGGTGAACTGGCCAAGGTTCATGTATTCGGGGATGGTTTCGACATCGCGAACCATGACTTCGCCTACCCTGAGGGCTTTCATGATGTTGCGTTCTTTACCGGCTTCGAGATCGATGCCAAGCCGGGACAGCTCCACCGTTTCAAGGCTGTCCTTCTTGAAATGCCGGGCCACGGCCGTGCCGATCACGCAGGCCAGCATAATCGGGATGATGACCTCGTAACTGTCGGTGATTTCGAATAACAGGAAGATAGCGGTCATCGGCGCATGGGTTGCCGCCGCCAGGAAAGCGCCCATCCCCACCAGGGCGTAAGCGCCGGGAGCAATCTGCATCGCAGGGAAGAACCGGGCTGCGACATGACCGAAAGCGCCGCCGGCCACGGCCCCCAGGTAAAGGCAGGGAGCAAACACGCCGCCGGGCAGGCCTGAGCCTAGGGTGATGGAGGTCGCCAGCGCCTTGATGAGGACCAGCGCCCCGAGCAGATACCAGGTCTGGCCGCCGAGCAGGACGTCGCTGATAAACTCATAACCGTTGCCGAACACCTGAGGGAAAATGACGCCGATCATGCCGACCAGCAATCCGCCCAAAAGCGGCTTGGTCAGGCGCGGCATACTGAGGGCGGAAAATCGATCCTTGATCTTGAAATGCGTATCGATGAACAGGGCAGCCAGAGCGCCGATCAAAAGACCGAGAAGAACGTAGAGCAGCAGCTCAAAGGGACTGTGGACCATGTAGGGTGGCGCATAGAGTTCCGATGTGTTGCCAAGCAACGCCCGCGAAACAACTGTCGCCATAACGCTGGAGATGACCAGCAAGGTAAAACTGGACAGTTCAAAGGCCGCCAGCAGGACAATCTCCTGAGCAAAGAACACCCCGGCAATCGGTGCATTGAAGGTCGCCGCCACCCCGGCTGCAGCCCCGCAGGCAACCAGCACCTTGAGCCGGTCGCCACTCATCTTGAAGAGTTGACCGAACTGGGAGCCAATCGCGCCGCCGATCATGGCGATCGGGCCCTCCTGTCCCGCCGAGCCACCGGTTCCAAGCGTAATTGCTGCTCCGAACCCACGCGTGAAAATCGGCCGCAGCCGAAGCTTTGCGCCCCTCAGATTGACCCGCTCGAGAAAGGCGGAGAAACCTCCCTTGAGGTCCTCACCGAACCAGCGCAGCAACGGGATCACCAACAGACCGCCGATCACGGGAAACAGGATCACCACCAGGCGCTTCAAGCTCCACTCTTCCAGGGAAAAATCGAGCAGGTGTTCTGTTTGCGTAAAGACGCCCCAATGGATGAACTCGATCGTTTTGCGGAAGGCGTAGTTGCCCAACCCACCCAGCAGGCCGATGATCACAGCCAGAATGATCAGAAAGGTGTTTTCGCTGACCCGGAAGCTGATCTGCAGGCGGCCCAAGGAATGCCGGATACGCTCCACAAAAGCGTTATTTTTGAGGCCAAAAGTCATTTATTTTCAATTGTATAGTGGGAAACGGGAATGAATAATAAAACTTTCGCCGGTTGTCTGCAACCCGTATTCAACGTATTTTCCAAGATGATCTTGTTTCGAATTTCTGCTGGTGCAACAAGAAAACCAGAGGCTTTGTTAGCCGCAGATAAAATCTTAGAATCACCTACACGCCACCAATAATGAGACCATTTGTTCACATTTACAGTCGAGCTGAACGATGTCAATGTTTTGTTGAATAGACGCTCTGCCGTTGCCCCCAATATGATTCGAACACATGCTGGTAAATCGAGTCGCACTTCTTATCGTAAATATCTTTCGAGTAAACCCTTGGCAGCTCGTCGAGGATATCTTGGATGGTGGCCTGTACCGCTGAACGGGTCGATTCCTTCTTCCGCCAATCAAGGACCAGTTTCTCCCGCTTGAGTGTTTCGAGCAGCTCGTGCGCAACCTTCTTGACCTTTTTACGTTCTTTCTCAGTCATATCAATCTCAGGCTTGGTCAACAGGTCAAAGATGGTCAGTTCCTCCTCAGAGAGTTCTTCGCGCATGTGGCGACGCTCTTCCTCGTTGAGGTCCTCGGCCATCTTGAGCAGTTCTTCGAAAATCGCTTCGATGTTGGCTGCACCGCTGTTATAGGACTCGATGAGCTGTTGGAATTTTTCCAAGTAGTCCATTCGGGTCTTATTGAACATGACCATCATGCGAATCTTGTTCTCCAGGGCCGCCTTGATCTTCTCGAATTCGGTACGTTTGCGCCCCTCGTTGAAAAGCTCCCGCAGCTTATCAAAATCAACCTTGGAGATGTCGACGCGGCCATCCTTGGTGCCGTATTTCTCCTCGGCCTCCTTGATGACATACGGCTCAGCGCCGACCGACTGGTCGAGTAACTCCCCAACCTGTTCCATCACCTCAGAGATATCGACGTACGGGTCGAGGGAACGGATCTTCTCAGCGAGGACTATAAATAATTTACGCTTCGGGCCAAATTCATTGGCAGCGGGATCAGGCAGGATCGCCTTAAATAGTCGGTTGACCCAATTCGTATGGTTTAAATAAGTTCGCTTCGACTCATCACTAATCAGAATCGCTTCCACAGCATCATCAAGGGCCTTGATCAGGACAAATCCATCCGCCTGTTGCAGCACGGCCATGTCGATGCCCAGACCTTTGCAGAAGACTTCCGTCTCGGCAATCTTCTTGCGCAACTGTTCCACCAGGAAAGATTTCGCCTTAACCGGACACTCGCCTTCCTTCGTGTCTCCACCGATGCCCGAACCATAGATAGCAAGGGCTTTTTGCAGGTTGCGGAAGACACCGACATAATCGACGATCAGTCCGTTGACCTTGTCCTTGAAGACGCGATTCGCTCGTGCGATGGTCTGCATCAGGGTGTGATTTCGCATCAACTTGTCGAGGTAGATTGTGTTGCAGCAAGGCACATCAAAGCCGGTGATCCACATGGCACAGACAAAGACAATCCGGAACGGGTCGTCCGTCTCCTTGAACTTCTTCTCCAAATCTTCCTTGATCAAGCGTTCGCGATGCGGCTTGAAGTCAATCCCCTTCTCTTTAAAGTGATCGAGTTCATTCTGGGCCTGCGACACAACCACAGCCATATCGGTCTCTTCCATGTAGGCGAGCTTCTCAGCCAGTCGTCCTTTCTTCAGGTCACTCTTGGCCGCAGTCAACTCATCCTTCAGATGAGCGATCTCCCGTTGCCAATGCATCTGCACTTTTTCATACATGCGCACGGCTGTCAGTTTGTCGATGGCGATAAACATCGCCTTGCCAAGCTGCTCGCGACCTATGAAGTGTCGGACCATGTCTTCAGCAATGGTCTCCAGACGTTCATCGCGAGTGATCAGGTGATACTCGCGGGCGAACTCCCGTTCCAGCTTGCGCTCCTGTGCCTCGTCGAGTTCCGCCTCTTCC
>DAOVNV010000032.1 GCA_030630015.1 Desulfuromonadales bacterium
CATCCTTGGGAAGATCAACCACGACAGGACCCGGTCGACCGGTCCGGGCAATATAAAAAGCCTGCTTGATAATCCGGGCCAGATCCTTGACGTCCTTGACCAGATAATTGTGTTTGGTCACCGGACGGGTAATCCCGATAATATCCGCCTCCTGGAAAGCATCATTGCCGATCAGTGGCGTCGGCACCTGACCGGTGATCACAACCATCGGGATCGAATCCATGTAAGCCGTGGCCAGGCCTGTGATCGTATTGGTTGCACCAGGCCCGCTGGTGGCAATTGCCACTCCGACCTTACCCGAGGCCCGGGCATATCCATCGGCAGCATGAACCGCACCCTGCTCATGACGCGTCAAAACATGCTTGATCGGAGAGTCCATCAGATCATTATAGATATTAATGACGGTTCCACCGGGATAGCCAAAGATCGTATCGACACCTTCACGGGCCAGCGACTCTAGAAGAATTTTTGAACCTGTTAATTTCACGAAAAATCTCCCTGATTTTCTATCCATGCCATGCAGCAGAAACTGCATGACGATAATCACGGTTGAGCCGGTCCAATTTAACCAGACCGGCTTGCAGCCAAAAAATTGCGTGCCGGATCAATCCGCCTGACAAACGGCGCCAGTATAGGCTGAGGTAACCACCTTGGCATACCGCGCCAACCAGCCGGTCTTAATCTTGGGCTCCGGTGCAACCCAGGCCTGCTGACGAGTAGCCAGTTCATCAGCATCAACCAGCAGTTCCAACTTGCGGTTAGGGATGTCGAGTAGAATAGGGTCACCGTCCTTGATAAACGCAATCGGGCCACCTTCAGCGGCCTCCGGAGAGATATGGCCGATACACGGGCCACGCGTCCCCCCTGAAAACCGCCCGTCAGTGATCAGAGCGACACTGTCGCCCAGACCGAGACCCATCAGGGTTGCGGTCGGGGCAAGCATCTCCCTCATACCCGGGCCGCCTTTGGGCCCTTCGTAACGGATGACAACCACATCGCCGGCCACAACTTTTCCTCCCATAAGAGCTTCCATTGCGGCCTCTTCGGAATCGAAGCATCGTGCCTGACCTTCGAAAGTCATCATCTTCTCTGAAACACCTGACTGTTTGACCACGGAACCCTTAGGTGCCAGGTTCCCGAACAGAACGGCCAAACCGCCTTCCGCCCGCACCGGACTGTCGGTCGGATGAACAACCTCTTCATCCACCATGGTCACGCTGGAAACGATCTCCTTAATCGAAGGCCCGGTGAGTGTCGGGTTGTCCTGGAGCTGCTCGCGCAACTGATAGAGAACAGCAGGAACGCCGCCGGACGCATCCAGATCTTCCATAAAATGCAGACCGCCGGGGTTCATGGATGCCAGTTGGGGCGTCTCCCGTCCGAGGCGGTCAAAGTCCTCAAGGGGTAGATCAATACCGGCTTCACGTGCGATAGAGAGCAGATGCAGAACTGTATTGGTCGAGCCGCCCAGGGCAAGGTCGACCCTGATGGCATTTTCAAAAGCAGCTTTGGTCAGTATCTGACGAGGTGTAATATTTTCCCTGACCAGTTCAATGATGCGCTCACCGCTGGCAAAGGCAATGCGTCGTTTTAACGAAGAAACAGCAAGGGCCGTCCCGCAGCGAACCAGGCTCATACCCAGGGTCTCCGTCAGAATAGCCATGGTGTTCGCCGTAAAAAGTCCCTGGCAGGAACCGGCCGTCGGACAAGCATGATCTTCACAAACCATCAGTTCCTGCTCGTCGATAACACCCGCCTTGTACTGGGCCATGGCTTCGAAAGTATCTGTCACGAACGAGTAGCGCCGACCTTTCCTGCCGGCCCCAGTCATCATGGGTCCGGCCGTCACGACAATACAGGGGATATCGAGACGCGCCGCAGCCATGAGCATCCCGGGTGTAATCTTGTCACAGTTGGTCAGCAGAACCAGGCCGTCCAGGCGATGAGCTTCGGCAATCGATTCCACCATGTCGGCAATCAGTTCACGGGTCGGGAGGGAATAATGCATTCCCCGATGGCCCATGGCGATTCCGTCACAAACCCCTGGAATACCGAAAATGAAAGAATAACCACCCCCACTGTGAACACCTTTTTCGATAAAACGCTCAAGGTCTCTCATTCCGGTGTGACCGGGAATCAAGTCGGTGAACGAAGAAGCAATACCGATGAATGGCTTGTTCATCTGATCCTGCGGTACTCCGGTTCCTTTCAGAAGAGCACGATGTGGTGTTCTTTCAAATCCCTGGGTAATGGCATCACTGCGTTTATGACTCATTGAACGCTGCTCCTTGCAAAAACGACCTAATTTATTAGGGGACACTAGGAGTCTGGCAAGTCCGACAGACTCCTAGAATACAGAAATCAAACTGTTATCTGACAACCAAAAAACATATCCTCTCTATATACCTTCTGCGAGGCCGGTTGGTAAAGCCCAAAAATGAAAATGCGGGCGTTCTCTTACTGGAGAATGCCCGCATTTGATGAAAAATATCAGTACAAGTGTCTAGCTACGAATCGTCTTATCAAACAAACCGAGGTGGTTCTCAGGAGCGGAAATTACGCAAGAGCATTTCCATCTCATCTTTGCCGGCAAGTTTCAACTTCTGGAGCTTCTTCCGATCGAGTTCGTCTTCTGGAGTCAGGTAGACCCTTTCATCCAATTCCTGCAGCTGTTTTTCATACAACAGGTGTTCTTCATGCAGCTTTCTGAAACGTGGGTTCTCTTCACAAAGCTGTTGGGTCACGGACTGCTCGATCTCCGTCATGTACACCTCCTGAGCTGGGGTTGATGCCGATACTTCCTAACCTTAAGGTTACACCCAAAAAATAACGAAACGGCGGCGACCTTGTCAACCAAGAATTCCCTCTGAACACATTATTTGGGCATATTGAGTTCCGCCTCGGAAGGCCGGATATATCTGGGGCGGAGTTGCTCAACAGGTTGTGACTTTCCGGCCAGCCAGTCCCTTAAAACCAACTGGGCCGCCAATCCGGCCCTGGGCAGGTCATACAGGCCAGGGAGGAAATGTGCATGCGCCCCCAGACGGCGGGTAATCAGGGTGCGGTAAACGCTTGCGCCATTACCGACAAAGAGCGTTTCGACAGAGCATCTGTCCAGAAATGTATCTGGATCGACAACCATCTCTTCCTCTAGTTTTTGCAGTCGTCCAGCTTCCCTGACAAAGGTCCCCACGTAGACTTCTTTCTTGCGTGCGTCGAGCATAGCACAAACGGGCATCGGACTGAACGGTGCGTGCAACGCAAGGCATTCCAGAGACGACACGCCGACAACCGGTCGGTCCACGGCGAGCGCCAGACCCTTGATCGTCGCAATTCCAACCCGCAATCCGGTAAAGGCTCCCGGTCCGGACACAACTCCGAAGCCATCCAGATCATTCAGGGCGAGACCTGCGCTATCCAGCAATGTGCGGATGGCCTCGAGAAGCCAATCCGTGGGAGTCCGTTGAGTATTGAGGCAAATTTCCCCGAGCAGACGTTCCCCTTCCGTCAGGGCAACGCTACCGCCCGGAGTCGCCGTCTGCACAGTCAAAAACTTCAGATCCACGTCAACTCCCAAGGATACGCACGATATCGTTATAGAAAGCCAGAACCATTAAAAGAATCAGCAACACTAGACCGATCTGTTGGGCAATTTCACGAGCGCGCATTGACAAAGGCTTGCGAAAAACAAGTTCGAAGAAGTTGAAGAACAGGTGCCCGCCATCCAGAATGGGTATCGGCAGAAGATTCAATATGCCGAGTTGGATACTGAGGAACGCCAGCACACTCAGGATGCTTGACACGTCGGTCTGGGCAGCCTGCCCGGCGATCTGAACCACGGTAATTGGACCGCCGATGTTGCTTGTTGAAACATGCCCTGCAAACAATTTCTGGATAAAAACGAGAGTCAGATCAATGATTTCCAGGGTTCGATCCGCCCCGGCAGAGACAGCCTCCATCAATGGGAACTGTTTGAACAGGGTCTGCTGTTGTGGTGCGATGCCAATCAGAAAACTGCCAGCTGCTGTTTCCTGGCGAGGCGTGAGATTAAGGGTCAGGACCTCCCCAGCCCGGACCACTCGGAATGGAGTTTCCTGCCCACCGATTTCCTGAATAATCTCTTTCAGATCATACCAGGATTTAACAGTGTACTCTCCGATAGCCAGTATCCTGTCGCCCTCCTTCAAACCGGCCACAGCCGCTGGCATCTGGGGCGCCAGTCCACCAATGACTGCGTCTTGAAGGGGCAGCAGCCCGATTGCCTGGAGGCCTTCCAGGGTACTGTTGTCCGGGGCGAGTGAAAGCTCATGCTTACGCCCAGCCCTATCCACCTTGAAAACAAGCGTTTCTCCGGCGCGACTGATCAAGGCCGGTCCGGTATCCGTCCAGGTCTCAACCGGGATGCCGCCTACTTCAAGGATACAGTCTCCGTTTTGGAAGCCGGCCTCGGCACCTTCCGAAGCCGGAATCACATAACCGATACAAGGCGGCTCTTCGAGATAGGCCGGAAGATTGACCCCGATCAGGTATGCCAGGGGAAGGATCAAGAAAGGCAGCACAAGGTTCATAGCCGGTCCGGCGGCAATAATCGCCATACGTTTCGAAACAGGCTGTTTTGCAAAGGAGCGTGCTTCCTCTTCAGGAGTCAGTTCCGCCGCTTCACCCTGTTCGCCGCCGCCTTCCCCCAACATCTGGACATAACCGCCAAGAGGCACCGCACAAACCATGTATTCGGTCTCGCCCCATTGCTTCGACATCAGCCGGGGACCAAAACCGAGAGAAAACTTGAGAACCTTGACGCCACAAAATTTTGCGACACAAAAATGGCCAAGTTCGTGTACAAAAACCAGGATTCCCAGCATGACAATCCCAGCAGCAATTGTAATCATTTAGAAACTCCATGGCTGCGAGCCATGATAACCGACCGGGCCGCCTCACGCGACCAGGTATCCGCAGCAAGCACCTGGTTAAGGTCGGTCAGGGGTAGAGGGCGATGTTGCGAAAGGACATTTTCGATGATATCCGCTATGGCCAAAAAATCAATTCTGCGCTCCAGGAAAGCTTCGACTGCGATCTCGTTGGCGGCATTCAAAACCGCAGGAGCCGTTCCCGCGGCGCGCAAGGCCTGGTACGCCAGGGAAAGGCAGCGAAAACGCCCGGGGTCTGGTTCGTGAAAATGAAGACGTCCAAGCTGACAAAGATCCAGAGGCGGCAGGTTCAGGGGAAGTCGCTCCGGATAGGAAAGCGCATAGGCGATAGGGGTTTTCATGTCGGGAATGCCCAACTGGGCAATGACCGCACCATCAACATACTCAACCATCGAATGCACGATACTTTCCGGATGAATATGTA
Organism: Desulfuromonadales bacterium; assembly: GCA_030630015.1. Classification (GTDB taxonomy): domain Bacteria; phylum Desulfobacterota; class Desulfuromonadia; order Desulfuromonadales; family BM103; genus JAQYVZ01. The sequence goes on from DAOVNV010000032.1 coordinate 5,353, forward strand.
CGTCAATTTTATCAGCCGGCAAATCAAACAGCCAGTGTGCCTCAATGACCTCCAGGCCCTTGTTCATCATGGTTGCGGAATCGATTGTGATCTTGCGCCCCATACTCCAGTTAGGATGCGCCAAAGCATCTTCGGGAGAAACATTCAGCAGATCTTCCGCAGGACAATCGCGGAAAGGACCCCCTGAAGCAGTCAAGATCAATCGACGAACATCGTGTTTCCGATGTCCCTCCAGGGACTGAAATATCGCTGAATGCTCGCTGTCCACAGGAAACAGGCGACAACCGTTTTTCTCAACCGCGGACATCACAATCGAACCAGCGGCAACAAGCGTTTCCTTGTTGGCGAGAGCCACGTCCTTACCCGCTTCAATTGCAGCCAAAGTCGGTTCAAGTCCGGCCGCCCCCACAATTGCCGAAACCACCATTTCGGCGCTGCTTTCTGCAGCACAGGCAATCAGACCGGTTGTCCCGCAAAGGATCTCGGGTGCAGACTTGCCAAGGCTCTCACGCAACAATCCAGCCGCTGTTTCTTCCTGCACGGCGACAACTTCAGGGCGGAAAAGCCTGATCTGTTCTTCAAGGAGGTCAAAGTTCCGGCCAGCCGTCAGTGCGACCACTTTAAATCTCTCCGGATAAGCAGAGATAATCTCAAGCGCACTCACACCAATCGAGCCGGTGGAACCCAGTATGGCTAGCCGTTTCATCGTGGGAAGTTACCCCTAAAAAAACCAGATGGCATAGTAGTAGGTGACGGGAAAAGCGAATAATAGGCTGTCAAGACGATCCAGAATCCCACCATGTCCCGGTATCAGGGAACTTGAGTCCTTGACGTTGAAACTGCGCTTAAGCATCGACTCGAACAGATCGCCAATCTGGCTGAAAGCGCCCACACAAAGGCCCAGCACAATGACATCAAGAACTCTCAACTCGGGGAAAAACAGGAGCTTGAAAACAAGGATTCCGAGCACCCCTCCAGTGAGGCCGCCAAACGCACCTTCGATAGTTTTCTTGGGGCTGATCGCCTCATAAAGCTTATGACGACCAAAGCTCCTGCCGATGAAGTAAGCTGCGGAGTCACTAGCCATCACGAGGAAGAGAACCAGAAAAACCCAACTGCGGCCGAACGGGAGACTGCGCAACAAACCTGCATGGGAGAACAGGAGGGGAATGTAAACCAGCCCGAGCATAGTGATGGCAACGTCTCTGCCAACCTTGGAGAGGTCCAGGTAACGAAACAGATAGACGACCATCAATCCGGTCAGCAGGAGAACAGACACACCGTACTGAACCGCTGAGAATCCTGGGAAAACAAGCAGAGCAACCAGGATCACACCGACGGCAACGCTCAGCCCGGCTTCACCCCGCCGCGTTGGAGGCAGGCCCATCGCATAAAATTCGTGGAGGGCCACTGCACTCAGTACGCAGATCACTCCATTAAAAAGCGAAGGACCGGCATATAGGATAAAGAGTATGAGAAACGGCAGGATTACCACCGCAGAAAGGATACGTTCCTTAATTGCCCCACTCCTTTGTCTTATCGTCCATCTTCTTCAATTGAGCTGCAGTCAGTCCAAACCTTCTGTGCCTGCGACTATATTCGGACAAGGCATCATGCAGGTGAACAACATTAAAATCAGGCCAGAGCACATCTGTAAAATACAGTTCCGAATATGCCAGTTGCCAGAGCAGGAAGTTGCTAATCCGCATTTCACCACTGGTACGGATCAGCAAATCCGGATCGGGGAGGCCGCTGGTATCCAGAGCCGCCACAACATCGGTCTCGCCTATGTCCCCTGGAGAAATTTCGCCGGCTACGGCCCTTGCCGACAACTTGCGAACCACACGAACCAGTTCATTCCGCGCACCATATGAGAGCGCAAGGGTCAGCACCAAGTTGTTGTTGGTTGAAGTTTTCTGGACAATGTCATCCAGAATTTTCCTGATCTTTATGGGGAGTCGATCGATCTCACCAATCGCATTCAGGCGGATCTTGCGTTCCTGCAACGAGGAAAGCTCTTTTTGCAGAAAGCGTCCGAGCAGACCCATCAGGGCCTCGACTTCTTCCCGGGGGCGACCCCAGTTTTCAGAACTGAATGCATAAAGCGTCAGATGATTCATCCCGAGCGCCAGGCACTCATCGACAATGGACTGGACCACGTCGACTCCCTTGCGGTGGCCGACAATCCGCGGCAAGTGCCTTTGCTCGGCCCAGCGGCCATTGCCGTCCATGATGATAGCGAGATGCCCCGGCACACGCATGGGATTCTGTTCGGAGAGGTTGTTCATAAGTGGTTCAACTTAACACAATCATTAAAGATTGAATAGATGATGAACAAGACAAGCTATAAAAAAGGGGCGCCTCGCGGCGCCCCTTGCGATCTATTCGATAATGGCATCAACCGGGCAACTACTCACGCATGCCATGCAATCGGTACAGTCCTCAGTGATCATGTAAATCTCGTCTGACTCGACAATCGCTCCAACCGGACAGGCTTCCGCACAGGTCCCGCAGGCGATGCACTCATCGGTAATCTTCATGAGGATCCTCCGTTTCCCAGTAATGTGGGTGCAGCTAAATCTCCATCAGCTCTTTTTCTTTCCCCTCAATAACACTGTCAATCTTCTTGACGTACTGATCCGTCAACTCCTGGACTTCCTTTTCACCCCTCTTCAGGTCATCCTCGGAAAGGTCTTTGTCTTTTTCCATTTTTTTCAGGGTGTCGTTTGCATCGCGTCTGGCGTTGCGAACTCCTATCTTGGCATCTTCTCCCATCCGCTTGACCTGCTTGACCATCTCCTTGCGGCGCTCTTCAGTCAAGGGAGGGAAAGCCAGTCGAATCAACTGCCCGTCTGAGGTGGGATTGAGCCCCAGGTCCGCCTTGAAAATTGCCTTTTCAATGTCCGGGATCAGGTTCTTTTCCCAAGGCTGAATGGTAATCAGGCGCGGTTCCGGAACGGCCAGGGTCCCGACCTGGTTGAGTTGGGTCGGCGTTCCATAATAATCCACTCGAATGTCATCCAGCAACGACAGGGATGCCCTTCCCGTACGAACTTTGCCGAGATCGCGTTTGAGTGCCTCGATAGACTTTTCCATCCCGGCAGACGCCTCGGACTTCACTTCATCAATCATGGTTTCACTCTCCTTTGATAATCGTTCCGATCGGCTCGCCGCAAACAACCCTCCTGATATTACCATGTTGGGTCAAATCAAAAACAATGATTGGCAGATTGTTGTCCATACACAAGGAGGTTGCCGTTGAATCCATGACCTGAAGACCCATTTTGAGAACATCAAGATAGTTCAGGCTCTCATACTTGACAGCAGAGCTGTCTTTGGCCGGATCGGCAGTGTACACACCGTCAACCTTGGTGGCCTTGAGGATCACTTCAGCACCAATTTCAATGGCACGCAAACTGGCGGCAGTATCCGTGGTAAAAAACGGGTTGCCCGTACCGGCACCGAAGATGACCACACGCCCCTTGTCCAGATGGCGTACCGCGCGACGGCGGATATAGGGTTCAGCGACAGTCTGCATCTCGATAGCAGACTGGACCCGGGTAATCACACCGCACTTCTCGAGTGCATCCTGCATGGCCAGGCTGTTCATGACTGTCGCCAACATCCCCATATAATCGGCGCTGGCACGATCCATCCCCATGGACGCCGCAGCGACACCACGGAAGATGTTGCCGCCGCCTATCACCAGGGCAACCTGCACTCCAAGACTGGCAACATCACGAACCTCTTCAGCAATCCCCCGAATGACATCCGGATCGATCCCGAAGCCTTGCTGGCCGGCAAGCGCTTCACCGCTCAGCTTGAGAAGAATACGTTTGTAGTGCGGTTCGTTTTGGGACATCACGTTACCAACCTGTCGAGAGGGTTAATTTGTCATCGAAGCAACTTCAGCGGCAAAATCGTCTTCGCGCTTCTCGATACCTTCGCCCAGCTGGTAGCGGACAAAACCGGCCAACTGGACATCACAAGCCAATTCCTTGGCAAGAGACTGGACCACTTGACTGACTTTCTTATCGGTATCGATGACATAAACCTGCTCAAGCAGGCAGACCTCGCCGAAAAACTTGTTAATCTGCCCCTCGATAATCTTGTCGACAATCTTTTCGGGCTTACCACTGTCCAGGGCCTTGGCCCGCATGATTTCCTTTTCCTTGTCGACAATCGCAGCCGGAATCTGTTCACGGGTAAGGTACTGGGGGTTGGCAGCTGCGACATGCATGGCAATCTGACGGGCCAGGGTCGAGACGCCCTCATCCGTGCTTGCAGTTGCCAGGGCAACGCTGACCCCGATTTTGCCGTTGCCGTGAACATATGAAGCGACAACGCCTGCGGAGACTTCAGTCCGTTCAAAACGGCGGATGCTGATATTTTCACCGATCGTTGCTATCTGGTGGGTCTGCTCTTCTGCGACAGTTCGGCCGGTTTCGGGGAAAGGCAGTGCCAGCAGAGCCTCCAGGTTCGCAGGGGCTTCATCCAGAGCAGTTTGGGCAACACCGTTGACAAAACCCTTAAAGGCATCATTCTTGGCGACGAAGTCGGTTTCAGCGTTCACTTCAACAACAGCACAGCGATTTGCATCGGATACTGCAGCGACCAGACCTTCAGCAGCAACCCGACCGGCCTTTTTGGCCGCTGCAGAAAGACCTTTCTTACGCAGCAGATCAATTGCCTGCTCCATATCGCCATCTGTCTCAGTCAGCGCCTTCTTGCAATCCATCATTCCGGCACCGGTTTTTGCTCGCAGTTCGGCAACCATCTTTGCGGTAATATTAGCCACATCGGCCTCCTTGTACTCAGTAATCTATTGTTTCGAAACGGTAAAAAGGCGGCTGCAGAGCAGACCGCCTTGTTCCGGATCAACCAGTTTAAATCATGCCTCGGCGACAGGCTTCTCTTCGGCCTTGGCAACAGGCTTCTCTTCAGCCTTGGCAACTTCTTCTACGGCGGCAACTTCTTCTACAGCCGGAGCCGGTGCCTTGGAAGCAACCTTTTCAATAACGGGAATTTCCTTCTCGGCAACAACGGGTTCCTGGACGGTTTCTTCCTGATCCGCACCTTCAGCATCGACGCGGAGAGCCTCTTGTCTGGCCGCGGCACCGTCGATGCAGGCATCAGCCATTTTTGACGCAAACAGGCGGATAGCCCGAATGGCGTCATCGTTGCCGGGGATAACGTAATCTATTTCGTCAGGGTCGCAGTTGGTATCGACAACAGCCACGACCGGCACCCCGAGCTTGCGGGCTTCACGTACCGCAATCAATTCCTTCTTGGGATCAATAATAAAAACCGCACCGGGCAGACGGGTCATGCCTTTGATTCCGCCAAGGCTTTTCTCCAGTTTGACCCTCTCCCGCTCAAGCTGCAGGGTTTCCTTCTTGGTCAGAAGGTCGTAGGTGCCATCTTCGGCCATTACCTCGATTTTCTTGAGACGGTCGATGCTGCGCTTGATGGTCGAGAAGTTGGTCAGCATGCCGCCGAGCCAGCGGTTGTTCACGTAATACTGATCGGCACGGAGGGACTCCTCAACGATCGAATCCTGAGCCTGCTTCTTGGTGCCGACAAAAAGAACCTTCTCGCCTTTCTTGACAGTTTCTTCGATAAAACTGTAAGCCGCACGAAAATGGCGAACTGTTTTCTGAAGGTCGATAATGTAGATCCCGTTTCGGGCACCGAAAATGTAGGGCTTCATTTTCGGGTTCCAACGACGGGTCTGATGCCCGAAGTGAACTCCGGCTTCCAGCAACTGCTTCATGGTAATCTGCGACATACTGCTACTCCTTTGAATTGGTTTTTGGCCTCCGTTTCCGTCATCCCTGGCACCGACCGGACTTTTTATCCGGCACCCGGTTCAGGTCAGGAAACGTGCGTTTTAAAAAACAAATCTCTATACCATGAGCGCTTGCTCAAATCAAGAGATTTTATCCTTGTACACATAGATCTCATGGAGGATCCGTATTTACAATTCAGACACTGATGTACTAGTATAATGGGCTATGTCCAGATCGCAAATTCACCGTTACATATACAGGGAGGTTCTGTCACCGACATTACTCGGCCTGCTGGTCTTCACCCTGGTTCTGCTCATGGGACGCCTGGTCAAACTTGTCGATCTGGTCATCAACAAGGGTATATCCTTGTGGGACATTCTGATCCTTTTCGGAACCATGATCCCCTCGTTCCTGACGATCTCTCTGCCCCTGGCCCTCTTGATGGGTATCATGATCGGGCTCAGCCGCATGTCTGCCGACAGTGAAACAATCGCACTTAAAGCCGCCGGCTTGAGTCTGACGAACATCGGGCTTCCAGTCTTTGCTCTCGCCATTATTTTTTCCCTGCTGACCGGTGCGGCGGGCTTGTGGGCCGAACCATGGGGATACCGGGCCTTCAAGACCAAGGTTTTCGAGATCACGAGGCAGAAGGCCAGTATCGGATTTCGGCCACAAATATTCATGGATCAGTTCGACAACCTGGTGTTTTATGCAGACAGCCTGGATGATCGTACTGGAAAGTTCCGGAACCTGTTCATCGTGGAAAAACGGGCCGAGGGCGACACCCTGATCGTCGCCGATTCTGGTCAGGTCTCGGCTGATGCCGTGCATGAGACCGTGACCATCCATCTCTCTGATGGCAGCATTCATCGGCTTGGAGACGGGGCCAGCGACAACAGCTACCAGATTATCAACTTCCGAAATTACGATGTTCATCCGGATCTGGGTCCATCCGCCTTGCCAAAAGTCAGATCACGCATCAAAGCCAAGGAGCTTTCTTCAGCGGAGCTCATGAACAAGATCAGGGGAGAAGACAACGAGAGCAAACGCCATCTTCTCAATGCGGAACTGTATCGCCGTTTCAGTACTCCGTTGGCACCCCTGCTTTTCGCACTTTTCGCACTCCCTTTTGGTATCCAGTCACAGCGTTCCGGACGCAGTGGGGGAATCATCATCGGCCTGATGATCTACCTTTGTTACTATTTTCTGTTTTCTCTAGCGAAAACCATGACCGCAGAAGGAACCGCACCGGCCTGGCTGTCATTCTGGGCCATGCACCTGGTTATGATTTCAGCAGGTCTTTATCTGCTGCACCGGAGTTCGCTGGAAAAACCCAATCGCGTGGTCGTCTGGGTCAACATCGTACTGGCCAGATTTAAAGCGAGGAATTCTCAGAGTGAGAACTCTTAACCTCTACATTGCTTCCATTTTTCTCAGGTTCTTCCTGGTTATACTGGCGGCCCTGGTCTCGCTGTACGCTCTCGTTGACTTTCTTGAGAAGGTCGATGATTTCATTGAGCATGGTGCGACGTTTGCGCACTATCTCTTTTACCCTCTATACAATCTGCCGCTGATCCTTTCCAACACCCTGCCGATGGCGATCCTGCTGGGTGCGTTTGCCACGATCGGCGCCTTGTCCCGTACGAGTCAGCTGACAGCTCTTTTTGGCAGCGGTGTGAGCTTCAACCAGATCAGCCGCCCCCTTTTTCTATGCGGAATGGTTCTGTGCCTCTTGGTTTTTCTTGGCAATGCCTGGGTTCTGCCCCTGGCAAACCGTGAAGCTCATTACCTGGTCAAAACAGAAATCAAAGGTTCCGAGACTGTCAAAATTAAGAGTGAAAATCTCTATCTGCGTGATAACAACATGATCCTTGGCATTGCTTATTCTTTTCCGCATAAGAGCGAGATTGCTGGAGTGTCGCTGTTAACGTTTGACGAGAATTTTCAACTCAGTAAGCGCCTGGAGGCAGATCGTGGCTATTATCAGAAAGATGGGCATTGGAAGCTCAAAAACGTCAAGACCTGGGATTTTTCTCCAGTCACACGAGAGATCAGCTCTTATGCAAAGTACGACAAACAACTAGTCAACTTGCACAGGGAACCGGACAGTCTTCTGCACCTCTGGCAAAACCCGGAAGACATGACTCTGCCAGAGTTAGCGCACAATATCGGTAAATTCCGCAGTGAAGGCCAGGATTCACGGCAACATCAGATTGAATTGCAGGTTCGCCTGGCCAAGTCAGCCACACCCCTGGTTATGGTGCTGCTCGGCATTCCCTTTGCCATGCAGCGCGGCCGTCAGGCGAACTTCTCCGTGGGGTTTATTACTAGCCTCATTATTTTCATTGTTTATTTTTTATTGCAGGCAACCTTTACCGCTTTTGCCAGCGCAGCAATCCTCTCACCCTTGGTGGCGGCTTGGGCGGCGAACGTTCTTCTGGCTCTGGCCGGCATCTGGTTGTTTTTAAGGGTGCAAAGTTAGCGTCCATCCCTGTATCAGTCAGCTTTTCCGTTCAGTGCATATTTTTTTATACTTTCCAGATAACTGCTTTTATTCCAATAGGTTGCGCTAGCCATCCTCGTATTTTCCATAGTACAATGCCTTAAGCGTATATTTCATATATACACCCGACCCTTTTCTCATATTCCCTGTATTTACAGTATGTTAAGTATATTCACATAGTTTATGTGGGTATACTGCGCCCTCAAGCGTATAATTTGATTATACGTTCCAGGCGCTTCCCGCCCCTGTCTGGCTTTTCCTCCTAAAAATTACTCCCTGTGTTTTCAATGACTTAA
>DAOVNV010000237.1 GCA_030630015.1 Desulfuromonadales bacterium
CAGAGTCTGGGCTTGCTCGGAAGCAAATTGACCCGACCCGCTTCCGAAGTCGTGTCTGATGTGGTTGAATTCATTCGCCTGCGCCTGGTCAACATGTTGACGGGACGTGGCTTTGCTGTGGACGTGGTCGAAGCTGCCCTGGCTGCCAGGTTTGACGAGCCGGCCGATGCCGTGGCACGGGTTGAAGCCCTGGCAGAGCTTAAGGGCGCTGCTGATTTCGAGCCGCTGGCGGTGGCGTTCAAGCGGGTTGGCAATATTATCAAGGGCGGTGTAGATGCCGAGGTGGCAGAAGGGTTGTTCGAAGCTGACTGCGAAAGGGACCTGCTTCTGGCGGTGGATAAGGCTCGACAAACCGTCAGTGTACAGGTCGCCGGCGGTGATTATACTGCCGCATTGCAGACAGTCGCAGGCCTGCGGGAACCGGTCGATGCTTTCTTCGACGGCGTTATGGTCATGACTGAGGATGAACAGATCAGGACTAACCGGCTGGCCCTGCTGACCCAGGTCGCCGAATTGTTCGCTGACATCGCTGACTTTACACGTATCGCCGCTTAGACAACTAAGCGGCGGTTTTATTTAGCCTAAAAAGACCCGCTTCAATTCGGGTAAAACTTTAATCGAGGGAGGAAAAATAAATGGCAAAGTATGTTTACTTCTTTGGCGACGGGGAGGCTGATGGGCGTGGGGATATGAAAAACCTGCTCGGTGGCAAGGGAGCCAATCTGGCTGAAATGACCAGTATTGGATTGCCGGTGCCAGCGGGTTTCACGGTGACCACGGAGGTGTGTACCGAATTTTATAAAAATAACCGTCAGTATCCTGCCGGGCTTGAAGTCGAAGTGGCCGAATACCTGGCCCGCGTCGAACAGCTGATGAGCAAGAAATTCGGTGATGCGGCTAATCCGCTGCTGGTTTCGGTGCGTTCCGGCGCGCGTGCCTCGATGCCCGGCATGATGGATACGGTTCTGAACCTCGGCATGAACGACCAGACCATACAAGGCGTCATCGAGCAGAGTGGCGATGTCCGCTTCGCCTATGATTCTTATCGTCGCTTCATCCAGATGTACAGCAACGTCGTGCTGGGTATGGACGGCGACATCCTTGAGTATCTCCTGGAAAAGATGAAGGAAAATCGTGGTGTCGTCGAAGACACGGCCCTGACTGCCGATGATCTCAAGGAACTGGTCGGTCAGTTCAAGATCAAGGTCAAGGAAGAGCTGGGCCATGATTTCCCGATGGACCCCAATGAGCAGCTCTGGGGCGCCATCGGTGCCGTGTTCGGCTCCTGGATGAACGCCCGCGCCATTACTTATCGTCGGCTCAACGATATCCCGGTTGAATGGGGCACGGCTGTCAACATCCAGTCGATGGTGTTCGGCAATATGGGTGACGACTGTGCCACCGGCGTTGCTTTTACCCGCGATCCTGCCACCGGTGAAAACTACTTCTACGGTGAGTACCTGGTCAATGCCCAGGGCGAAGATGTTGTGGCCGGGACCCGTACTCCGCAGCCGATCAATAAGGCCAAGCACAAGCCGGGCGACCTGCCGGCCATGGAAGACATCATGCCTGAGTGCTACGAGCAATTGGCCGGGATTCGCGACATCCTGGAAAAGCACTACAAGGATATGCAGGATATCGAGTTCACCATTGAAAAAGGCACCCTCTATATGCTGCAAACCCGCAACGGCAAACGCACCGCCAAGGCCGCGGTCAAGATTGCTGTCGATATGGTTGCTGAGGGTCTGATTACCGATAAGGAAGCCGTACTGCGGATTGCGCCTGAGCAGCTTGATCAGCTTCTGCATCCCTCGCTGGATCCGGATGCTCCAAAAACTGTCATTGCCAAGGGGTTGCCTGCCTCTCCTGGTGCAGCCAGCGGCGAGGTGGTTTTTTCTGCCGACGATGCGGAGGAGGCAGCAAAGATCGGGTTGAAAGTCATCCTGGTGCGTGTTGAAACCAGTCCGGAAGATATTCACGGCATGCATGCCGCACAAGGCATTCTGACTGCTCGTGGCGGTATGACTTCCCATGCTGCCGTAGTCGCGCGCGGCATGGGTAAATGCTGTGTCTCCGGTTGCGGCGACATCAAGGTCAACTATGCTGCGGAGGAGTTCACAGACCGCAACGACCAGGTTTTCAAGAAGGGCGACGTGATCACCCTGGATGGCTCGACCGGCGAGGTGATGCGGGGTGAAGTGCCGACGGTTCAGCCTGAAATGACTGGGGAGTTCGGTCAGCTCATGGCTTGGGGCGACAAATACCGCAGAATGCGGGTACGCACCAATGCCGACACCCCGCACGACTCCCAGGTCGCCCGTGATTTCGGGGCGGAGGGGATCGGCCTGTGCCGGACCGAGCATATGTTCTTCGAAGGGGATCGCATCACGGCGGTGCGCGAGATGATCTTGTCAGCCGATCTTGAAGGCCGTAAGCGTGCCCTGGAGAAGATCCTGCCGATGCAGCGTGGCGATTTTCTCGGGATATTCCGGGTTATGAAGGGCCTGCCGGTGACCATCCGGTTGCTCGATCCGCCACTGCATGAGTTCCTGCCGCACACCGAGGCTGATATCGAGGCGCTGGCTGCTGGAATGAAGGTCCCTGTCCAGACGCTCAAGGCCAAGGTTGAATCTCTGCACGAATTCAACCCGATGCTTGGTCATCGTGGTTGCCGACTGGCGGTGACCTATCCGGAAATTTACGACATGCAGGTGCGCGCCATCATGGAAGCTGCCTGTGAACTGATCAAGAACGAGGGTTTCGATATCATACCGGAAATCATGATTCCTTTGGTTGGCGAAGTGAAGGAGCTGGCGATGTTGCGGGTAAATGCCGTGAAGATTGCCAACGAAGTGATTGCCGAATACGGGGTGAACGTCGAGTACCTGATCGGCACCATGATCGAACTGCCGCGTGCGGCCTTGACTGCTGACGCAATTGCCCACGAGGCCGATTTCTTCTCGTTTGGCACCAACGACCTGACCCAGACCACTTATGGACTGTCGCGTGACGATGCGGGCAAGTTCCTGCCATTCTACGTGGAGCAGGACATCTACCCGAACGACCCGTTTGTGGCCATCGACCAGGATGGCGTCGGTGAACTGGTCAAACTGGGATGTGAGCGTGGTCGCGCAACTCGCCCCGATATCAAGCTTGGCATCTGTGGCGAGCATGGCGGAGAGCCGAAAAGTGTCGAGTTCTGTCACAAGATCGGACTACGCTATGTCAGTTGCTCAACCTACAG
>DAOVNV010000043.1 GCA_030630015.1 Desulfuromonadales bacterium
GAAAGGTCTTGGCAACTCTCTCTTCCAGCGAATACGTGCTGAAGGAATAGGTGCCCGGCAGATCGACGATCTCAAAGCGTTCGCCCTGAAATTTAATCGTTGTAGATTTCTTATCAACTGTGACACCCGGGTAATTCGCAACATGCTGATTTACGCCGCTCAGCATATTGAAAATAGTCGATTTTCCGCAGTTGGGCTGGCCGGCCAAGGCGACTTTTGTCATAGCATCTCGACCTTGATCAACTTTGCTTCTCTCCTTCTGAGCGTCACTAAACAATTATGAATCCCAATTTCAATTGGATCGCGAAGAGGAGCGTTTCTGACCATGAGAATTTCTGCACCGGGAATAAATCCCATGCTGAGGAGTTTTTGCTTCAACATCCCTTCTGCAGCACAATGCCTGATAATTCCTTTTTGATTCTGCTTCAGATCGGATAGATGAAGGGTGGGCTTGGTGCTCTGTTTCACGGGCTCTCCTGGAATAAGGCTGGTTGGATATCAACGGCAGTAGAATCTCTGTATGCCTTTAGTTTACATCCGGAGTTCCGGGAAAGCTAAATAAAAAGTGGTATCCAAGGACAACATGAAAAACACTATGCCTGATTCTTTTTGTAGATTCTGTGACTTGAGTCACACTTTGAGAATTTTTTTCATTTTCAGGCATTAGTGCCTGGAATAATCAGTAGTTATCATCGATAATTCACTAAAACAAACAGAGAATATTTAATAAATGTTGGGCATCGACTTGAGATTGATTTATCGGCCTGGCTTACGGCATGGCCATCATCGGTGGCAACTGGAAAGCTGTTGACCGGGACAACGGCGACAAGAGCAACTCTGAGGTGTGGGTGTTCGGGATACGGGCGCAACTGTCTTTTTGACAAAAGACAATCAATCATATGTAACCGTTTGCACAGGCTCTGCATGGAAATGAGCAAAATACAGGTTTATCCAGAAAGAACCTTGCTTTGCTATTTCGGTACCTGAACGATGTGGAACTTGCAGTCTCCCTCTGAATGACATAAGCTTTGGGTAGTATTTATCAAAAGCCCCCTCTCCTGAGAATTCTGAGCGATTTGCAGACAGGGGGCTTTTCTTTTCTTGCGGCAGGGGCCTATTGTACCCGACCGAGGGATGGATGCGGATAACCAGGGAGGTTCTGACCATGTTCGGTGCCAAGTTGAAACAGCAACGAATCAGCACCGGCGACACAGAAATCAACCTGGAGCATGACGAGGCGGATCTGGACCGCAAGATCCAATGCCCACTGCTCGCCCTGTGGGGCCGCAAAGGCTTTGTGCACCGCACCTACGACGTTCTGGGCGTATGGCGCGAACGTGCCGAGCTGGTGGAGGGCAAAGCTCTTGAATGCGGTCATTTTCTGCCGGAAGAGGCTCCTGCGTCTGTCTATGACGAACTGCTGAGCTTTTTTGGAAATAACTGACAAGTCACCCTTTGCAACCATCTGAACTCTATGGACCACTCATCGAGAAGCCGCCTCACCGCCAGGCACATCCCTCGCTTTCCTGCTGACACCCTGTTCGACAAGATCGCCCGAGCAGTCTGTCGGGCCGGTTGCCTGCCTCGCAAGGAACTTTACGAAGCCTGGGAGGTTGCGCGCCGGGTACGCCGCCGCTTCCGGGGCGGACGGGTGATTGATATGGCCTGCGGCCATGGCTTGCTGGCACACATCCTCCTGCTGCTCGACGATTCGTCCAAACAAGCGCTGGCAGTTGATCACAATATCCCGCCAAGTGCGGCAAAACTCGCTAAAACCATCGAAGCGGACTGGCCTCGCCTCAACAATCGGGTACACTTTTTAAAAGAGGATCTGAAAAAGGTTGATCTGTACCGGAATGACCTGATCGTTTCGGCCCACGCCTGCGGCGAACTGACCGACCTGATTTTGGAGCGAGCCGCGTCGGTCGGTGCGCGCGTCGCCGTGCTGCCCTGCTGTCACGATCTAAAAACGGCGGACCAAGGTGGCTTGGAGGGATGGCTGAATGGCCCTCTGGCGGTGGATGTCACCAGGGCTGTCAAACTGAGATCGAAAGGCTACAAAATTTACACACAGCAGATTCCAAAAGAAATCACCCCGATGAACCGGCTGCTGATGGCGGAAAAAGATGGCTCCGGAGAATAACTGGAGACGAAGATGGCAAACGTTCTGATCATCGATGACAACAAAGCCTACCTGGAATTCATCAGGACTTACATCAACGAAAACTTCCCTGCCCTGCAGGTCGATGCTTGCGACAATGCGATACAGGGACTGGCAGCTATTTCAGCTGACCTCGACCTGCTGCTGCTTGACTTGGAAATGCCCGATATGGACGGCAAAAAGCTGCTTTCCTACGCAATCGGCCTGGGACTGAACAAGAGCCGGATCATCATCCTCTCAGGGCATAGCGCGGACTTTCTCCACGAACAGTTCCCAATGGGAAGCTGCCTGGCCGTCCTCAACAAGCATGAAGCCCGCCAGAAAGTTGTGCTCGACATGATTTTTAATTCGCTTCAGGTGAAAAGCAGTGACGAGTAGCGAGTGCCTTTAACGCTACTTGCCACCAACTTTCTCCTTCAAAACGTAGTTGAGGATCCCGCCATTCAGATAGTACTGCACCTCATCGGCAGTGTCGATGCGACAGGTCACAACGACCTCTTGAGCTTCCCCGCCGGCGCGACGGATGATCAGCCGAACATCCTGCCCCGGCTCGATCGGCTCGTCCTGGCCGACCAGGTCGAAGGTTTCACTGCCATCCAGGCCGAGCGTCTGCCGGGTTTCTCCTGTCTTGAGCTGCAGCGGCAGGACCCCCATGCCAACCAGGTTCGAGCGGTGAATACGCTCGAAGCTTTCCGCGATGACCGCCTTCACGCCGAGCAGCAGGGTCCCCTTGGCCGCCCAGTCACGGCTCGATCCGGTCCCATACTCACGGCCGGCGACAATCACCAGCGGCGTAGCGGTAGCGGCATAGCGCATAGCAGCGTCGAAGATACTCATCTCGTCGCCATCCGGGAAATGCCGAGTGAAACCGCCTTCCGTGCCCGGGACCAGCTCGTTCCGGAGACGGATATTGGCAAAGGTGCCGCGCATCATCACCTCGTGGTTGCCGCGCCGCGACCCATAGGAGTTGAAATCGGCCGGGCCGATGCCCCGCGCGCGCAGGTAGACGCCGGCGGGACTGCTGGCCAGGATCGATCCGGCCGGGGAGATGTGATCCGTGGTCACCGAGTCGCCGAGCAGAGCCAGTAGGCGGCCGCTGCTGAAAGAGGCCAGGCCCTGGTCGGCAACCTCCCTGACCGTGAAAAAGGAGGGTTCTTTGACATATGTCGATGCATCATCCCAGGTGTAGGTTTTGCCCTCCGGGACAGGCAGGCTGCGCCAGCTTTCATCCCCGCTGAACACATCCGCATACTTGTCACGGAACATGTCCGCCGAGACCACCTTTACCAGTTCGTTGACTTCCTCGTCACTTGGCCAGATATCCCTGAGAAAAACAGGCTGCCCGTCGGATCCTGTACCGATCGGGTCGCGGGCCATGTCAATGCGAGTGGTGCCGACCAGTCCGAAGGCCACCACCAGCGGCGGCGAGGCCAGCCAGTTGGCCCTGGTCTGGGGGTGTACGCGCCCCTCGAAGTTGCGGTTGCCGGAAAGCACCGAACAGACGGTCAGGTCACCAGCCTCGATGGCATCGGCAATCGGCCCGATCAACGGCCCGGAGTTGCCGATGCAGGTCGTACAGCCGTAGCCGACCAAGTTGTAGCCAAGCTGGTCGAGGTAGGTCTGCAGGCCGGCTTTCGCCAGGTAATCGGTCACGACCTTTGAGCCGGGCGCCAGCGAGGTCTTCACCCAGGGTTTCCTGACCAGCCCCTTCTCAACAGCGTTGCGAGCCAGCAGGCCCGCCCCGATCATCACCGCCGGATTAGAGGTGTTGGTGCAGGAAGTAATCGCCGCAATGACCACGTCGCCCTGTTTCAGGGCATAATCCGCGTCGGAAACCGGAACCTCCCGGTCCATGGCAGCTTTTGGAATCACTGCCTCAGTGGCATTCTTCATGATCTCCAGATCGACCCGGTCCTGCGGCCGCTTCGGCCCGGCCAGGCTGGGCGTGACCGAAGCAAGATCCAGTTCCAGAACATGACTGTATGACGGGTCCGGAGCACGATCATCGCGCCACAGCCCCTGAACCTTTGCATAATCCTCGACCAGGGCCACGGTCTCCGGGCTGCGGCCGGTCAGGGTCAGGTAATCAAGTGTGACCTGATCGATCGGGAAGAAGCCGCAGGTCGCACCATATTCCGGGGCCATATTGGCAATGGTCGCCCGGTCGGCCAGGGACAAGCGGGACAAACCCGGTCCGAAGAACTCGACAAACTTGCCGACCACCCCGAACAGCCGCAACTGCTCGGTGATCGTCAAGACCAGGTCGGTTGCCGTCACCCCTTCAGCCAGCTTGCCGGTCAGGCGGAAGCCGACCACCTCCGGCAGCAGCATCGAAATCGGCTGACCGAGTATGGCCGCCTCCGCCTCAATACCACCGACCCCCCAGCCGAGCACGGCGAGGCCGTTGATCATGGTGGTATGGCTGTCCGTACCTACCAGGGTGTCGGGGTAAGCCAGGCGCACCCCGTCCTCCTCTTCGCTCCAGATGGTCTGTCCCAGGTATTCGAGGTTCACCTGGTGGCAGATGCCCGTACCGGGCGGCACCACCCGGAAATTATCGAATGCAAGCTGGCCCCAGCGCAGGAAGGCATAACGCTCCCGGTTGCGCTCCATCTCCCGTTCGACGTTGAACTGGAAAGCTTCGGGCATGGCGTACTTGTCGACCATGACCGAATGATCGATCACCAGGTCGACCGGAATCTGTGGATTGATCAGCTGCGGATCGCCACCGGCCTTGGCAACCGCATCACGCATCGCGGCCAGATCGACCACCGCCGGCACCCCGGTGAAGTCCTGCATCAGCACCCTGGCCGGGCGAAAAGCGATCTCGCGTGAAGAACGCTTGCGCTTGAGCCAGCCGATCACGGCATCGATGTCTCCGGTCGTGACCGTCTCGCCATCCTCGGACCTCAGCAGGTTTTCGAGCAACACTTTCAGGGTAAAAGGCAGGCGGGAGATGTCAGCATCAACCGCTTCTGACAATGCCGGCAAACTGTAGTATTGATAGTCCAGGCCACGGACATCCATGGTCCGACAGGTCTTGTAACTGTCTAATGCAGCTTTTTTCATGACAGCAGCCTCCTCGGGGATCATTAGTCACATTTGATCATATTACCATACTGCCCCCTCGATTAAGCAAAAGAGGACAAACTTTTTACCCTGAACGAAAGTCTAGCTCAACTTGATTTTACCATATGATTTTGATAGGTTGACATATTGTCTTGACGACCTTTACTGGAGGCTGCCATGCAGGCTTTGGCCGACCTGATGAACCAACAATTTCTGGGTATCAGCACCGGACGCTACGCTTCCGCCCTGGCCGTCATCATCCTTGCCCTGATCGGCAAGAAGATGTTCGCCCTCCTGTTCACCCGTATTGCAATCCCGATTGCCCGCAAGACCAAAGGGGAACTGGACGATCGTTTTCTTGAGTCAATGCGCAAACCGGCCGAGGCGATCGTCCTCGTCATCGGCCTGTTCCTGGCCGTTCAGATCCTGCAATTGCCGACCGAACCGTACGATGTCCACGCATTCGCAATGTCCGGACTCAAAGCGATCGTGATCTTCGTTATCGCCTGGTTCCTGTTCAACCTGGTCGGCATTATCGACCACTACTTGCACCAATGGGCCGCGCGCACCGAGTCGACCCTCGATGACCATCTGGCACCGATGGTCCGCAAGAGCCTGCGCATCTTCGTGGTGGTCATGGCGACCCTGATGGCCATCCAGAGCTTTGGCTACCCGATCACCGGACTGCTCGCCTCCCTGGGCATCGGCGGCCTGGCATTTGCCCTGGCCGCCAAGGACACCCTCGCCAACATCTTCGGCTCGCTGATGATCATTTTTGACCGACCCTTCCGCATCGGCGACTGGATCAAGGCCGGCGATATGGAAGGCGTTGTCGAAGAGATCGGTTTCCGCTCCACCAAGATCCGCACCTTTGCCAAAACCCTGATCATGGTGCCAAACAACGTGATCGCCAATATGCCGCTCGACAACTTCAGCCGCATGCCGAAACGGCGCATCAAGTTGAACGTCGGGGTCACTTATGACGCCAGGCCGGACCAGATGCGCGAGGCGGTCAAACGCATCCGCGAGATGCTGACGCAACACCCGGCCATCGACCAGGACTTCTTCCTGGTCAATTTCACCGACTTCGGCGCATCTTCGCTGGACATCATGGTCTACTGCTTTACCACGACCACGATCTGGGGCGACTACCTGGATGCCAGAGAAGACGTCTGTTTGAAAATTATGGGCATCCTGGAAGGAATGGGTCTGGAGATTGCCTTCCCGAGCCAGACGCTTTACCTGCACCAGGAAGATCACGAGCAAACCGAACCCAGAAAACAATAAACTCTTTTTTCAGATCAGATAAGATTTACACCAAGGAGGAGAAGATGCGTCGATTGGCCGTATGCGTACTGGCTGTCTTCCTGCTGGCCGGTTGTGCCCCCTGGATCAGTATCGAAAAAATCTCGCCGGGCATGACCAAGGCGGAAGTCTTCCAGCATATGGGCAAACCGCAAAGCGCCTCGGGGAGCGGCAACCAGGAATACTTCTGGTACACCCCGATCAACCGCCCCTGGCAGCGTTACTACATCCACTTGGTTAATGGCAAGGTGGAATCCTACGGGCCGCTTGGCTCCGAGCAGGAAGCCGCGAGGTAACCACTGGTCCTCCAACCGACCTGACCAATCAACGAGAGTGTCATGAGCAGCACCGTCTATTTCGCCGACATGCGCGCCGGCATGCGCGAGAACCTGTTCACCAAGCTTGAACGGCTTCTGGAGGGCTGCGGGCTTGCCGGCATCATTGCCCAAAACGACCTGACCGCCATCAAACTGCACTTCGGTGAAAAAGGCGGCCACGCCTACATCCGGCCCACTTTTGTCCGGCGCGTCGTCGACCAGGTCAAAGCCAGCGGCGGCAAACCCTTTTTGACTGATTCAAGCACCCTCTACCCCGGCGAACGCAAGGAGGCGGTTTCCGCCCTGACCTGCGCCGTCGAAAACGGTTTTGCCTATGCCGTGGTCAATGCTCCTCTGATAATGTCCGATGGTCTGCGCGGCCATTCTGCGCGGCGGGTTCCGGTGGCAGGCGAGCTGTTGGACGAAGTCGATATCGGCCTGGAAATCCTTGAGGCAGACGCACTGATCACCCTCAGCCACTTCAAATGCCACGAGCTGACCGGCTTCGGCGGGGCAATCAAGAACTTGGCCATGGGCTGCTCGAGTCGCGAAGGCAAACTGGAGCAGCACTCCACCGTTGCCCCCGAAGTTGTTGAAAAATACTGCACCGGTTGCGCGGCCTGTCTCGAAGCCTGCACCCATGATGCAATCCGCCTGATCGAAGAGAAGGCCCGCATCAACAAGACTACCTGCACCGGTTGCGGCCGCTGCATCACCATCTGCGAGCCCCAGGCGATCCGCATCCAGTGGAACGAGGAAGCCCCGCTGGTGATGAAAAAGATGGCCGAGTACGCCTGTGGTGCAGTCGACGGCAAGCAGGGCAAGCTGCTGTTCGTCAACTTTATCACCCAGGTTTCCCCGGCCTGTGATTGTTACGGGCATTCGGATGCACCAATCATCCCGGATCTCGGCATCCTGGCATCAACCGATCCGGTCGCTCTCGATCAGGCCTGTGCCGATCTGGTCAACCAGGCTCTCGGCCTGCCGGATACCGCCATGGCCAGTGGGCACGAGCCGGGCGGCGACAAGTTCAGGGGCGTTCATCCGAACATCGATTGGGAAATCACCCTGGCTCACGCTGAAAAGGTCGGGCTGGGCAAAAGGAAATATGAATTACGGAAGCTGACCCCCAGGAAGGACATATGGTAAACCGGACCAGGTCCTGACACCCCGGTGACCTCTCGCTGAAGCCCCGCAGCATCCCATCTGAAACAGATTCGAACCGGAAGGCGTCTGGACTCTCGCCTGACCAGCTGCCTCCCGGGTTGCAACAAAACCAACGAAAGCTGTATCCTGATATCAACACCTGTCGGGAAGATTCGTTCCCGGACAGTAGGAGGCCACAATGAGCATGAAGATTACTTTCCCCGGCGGATACGCCGTTAACGCCCACTACAAGGGTTTTGAAATCCCTACCGACCAACCGGAAGACAACGGCGGCGCCAATAGCGCCCCGGCCCCGTTTGACCTCTTCCTGGTTTCACTTGGCACCTGTGCCGCATTCTATGCCATGCGCTTCTGCCAGCAGCGTGGCTTGCCGACGGATGAACTCGAATTCGAGATGGATACGGTGGACCATCCGGTCACCCACCGCACGGAAAAAATCATCATGACCATCAAGGTCCCGACGGAATTCCCGGAGAAGTACCGCAGGGCAATTGTCCGTGCCACTAATCAGTGTTCCGTGAAACGAGCCATCCTCGACCCGCCTGAAATGGTTGTAGAAACAATTTAAGGGGACCCGCCTTCGCAGAGGCTACGGCGTGGCAAGCTGTTACGGGTTCTCACGGGACTGCCCCCGCTTCAACAACTGGCCGTGTAGGAGCGACCTCCCGGTCGCGAATGGTTTTCTACCGACCCGCAAACAACCCCTTCGCGGTCTGGAGACCGCTCCTACTGGGCAGTGTTCCTTTAAGTGATCCTAGATCGGCGGGATGACCTCCGGCGGCGGCACCTCCCGCCAGTCAATCTCTTCGGACAGGGCTGACAGCAACGCTTCGACATCTGTGATCCGCTCGGTCGGCCAGATAATCTCGACCAACCCGGCGGCACTGTCCAGCGTTCGCTGAAAAGCCAGGCCATCGTAGCTTTCCAAGGTAAACCGCAAATAGGCGATCTCGGCCTTGGGGAGTTGGTAGTAGCGTTTGGTGAATGATTGTTTCGGCAAGAGCGACACCTCAAACCTGTTTAACGCCGAAGCGCCGGGTGCAACAACGCGCGCGAAACGCGCCAGACCCCTTCTGTACATTGCAAGACTGAAAAAACAGCGACGTTTATTCTAGGGGAAATAACCAATGTCGACAACTTGCTTATTTGATGAGTTATTTAAGTGGATGTCCCCAGATCCCCAGATCCCGCAAACCCTACCGCGATAAGCCAACTACAATTGGCGCCGATTTCGACCAAAAATGAAAATTTGAATATTTTTCGACTTTTTTAGATGGTTTTCGACCCTCACTTCGCGTATAGTGTTTTTCGACTAGAACCTATTTCGTACCGTGCTTTTCGACTCCCGTGAGAGGTTTTCGACCTATGGAATTAAAACTTGGTCTGCCTGAATATTTTCAGGAGGATCCGATACCTGATAGTACTCGGCTGGTCGGGTGGTCAGCCCTTGTGCAGGGGCTGAAACTCGCAGCGCCAGTTAGTTATCCCTGTTGCGTTTCAAACAAGCACGTCAAGAACAGTCAGCGCATGGAAGGCCGGTGGCGCATTTTTGATAAACGCTATGCTCCAGCAGCTACGGCAATCGACCAACTGGTTTTTGCACTGCGGCACGAAGCCATCGACCTGCTGATCCTGAAAAGGGCTTTCGATCTAATCCCACCGGAGGAATTAAGCCGATTTATCACTGCAACGCCTACCGGCGCGCTCACCCGCCGCATCTGGTTCTTTTACGAAACCCTGACCGGCAAACGCCTTGATATTGATGATGCACCCAATGTCGCAGCTGTTGATGCGCTTGATCCCAAAGCCTATATCACCGGACCGATCCGCCTTTCCAGGCGACACCGCGTCAGAGACAATCTTTTAGGCCAGGCCGGGTTTTGCCCGGTGATCCGCAAGACCAAAAAGCTGCAGACGTTTATTGCACTTGATCTGGCCAAACAGGCCGCAGAAACGATCGGCAGAACAGGTGGGCATCTATTGGCACGTGCGGCAAGTTTCATGCTGCTCGCTGACAGCATGGCCAGCTTCGAGATTGAAGGAGAAAGGGCTCCTCAAAACCGCCTGGAACGCTGGGGACGTGCTGTCCTTGAGGCAGGGAAACGTCCGCTCAATCAAACTGAAATATATCGTCTCCATCGAATTTTGACCGGAGATGATCGTTTTACCCGGATCGGCTACCGAAATGACGGCGTATTCCTTGGTGAACGTGATCACAACAACGACCCGCTTCCGGAATTTATCGGTGCGCGCCCAGATGATGTGCCTGACCTCATGCTCAGCCTGAATAACTGTAACAACCGCATGAGAACGTCAGATATCGACCCGGTCATTCAGGCAGCAGTTTTCGCCTTCGGCTTTGTGTATATTCATCCACTCGAGGACGGCAACGGCCGTCTGCATCGGTGCCTCATCCACCACGTTTTGACGGAACGTAAATTCGCACCACCGGGAATGGTCTTTCCGGTGTCCAGTGTCATGTTGGACCGCATCGATGAGTACCGACAGGTGTTACAGACCCATACCGGCCCGCTTATGAACTTTATTGAATGGAAGTCGACTCCCGATAAAAATGTCGAAGTATTGAATGATACGGCTGACCTCTACCGTTACTTCGATTGTACGGATGCCGCCGAATTTCTATTCGCTTGCGTACAAAGAACCATTGAGCACGACTTGCCGAAAGAAATAGCTTATCTTCTGGCCAATGACGCTGCCGAAAAAGGGATCATGGAGATTGTGGAAATGCCGGATCGGTTGGCCCGAAATCTGATTAATTTCGTGCGGCAGAACCAGGGAACACTGCCGAGGAGCAGGCGAAAAAAAGAATTTACAGCCCTGACCGAAGAGGAAGTCATTGCAGTGGAGGTGATCATTCAGCAAGCATTCAAGGAGTACGCAGCAGGTTTTGAGTAAGTGGTAGGAATTTGCTTCCGGCAGGTTGGTGCCGACGGCGCCCTGAATCGCCAAGACTATGGTTTGACATTAAAATCGGCATTATGTCCCCGGAATTCTTTCGGACAGGGCTGACAGCAACGCTTCGACATCTGTGGTCCGCTCGGTCGGCCAGATAATCTCGACCAACCCGGCGGCACTGTCCAGCGTTCGCTGAAAAGCCAGGCCATCGTAGCTTTCCAGAGTAAACCGCAGGTAAGCGATTTCTGCTTTAGGGAGTTGATAGTAGCGTTTGGTGAACTGATCCATAACTCACTGGCTTCTTCAGGGCAACTCCAACACCGTATCCAGCAGATACCTTGCAATGCTGCGTTTGGGCGGCAGGTTCGGCAGTTCATCAACCGGGAACCAGCGGGCATCTTCGAGTTCGGATTCCTGGACGACCAGTTCCCCGCCGGCGTAATCGGCAACGAAGCCGGTCATGATCTGACTCGGGAAGGGCCAGCACTGGCTGCCGACATAGCGCAGGTTTTTGATCGAAACACCGGTTTCTTCGGCAACCTCACGGACAACTGCCTCTTCAAGCGATTCGCCGAACTCGAGGAACCCGGCCACCAGGCTATAGCGGTTCGGCGCCCATTCCGGTTTGCGGGCCAGCAGAACCTCTCCCGGGCGGCGCACCAGAACGATGACACACGGGTGAATGTGCGGAAAGTGATGAGAACCACAGGTCTGGCAAACCTTACCCCACTCCCCGGCAAGCCGCCGCATGGTCCGTCCACAGGAGGCGCAGTAGCGGCTCGCATCTTCCCAGTGCAGGATCATGCGGCCCAGGCCACCCAGGGTCAGCAGTTCAATCGGCAGGGCAGGTTCCTGGCTGACCAGGCTCTCCGGCCGCAACCCTGTCGGCACGGCCGTGTCCCGGCTTAAACGCACGAGGCGGCAGGGGACTCCATCCCAGGTTCCGATGAACAGTGGCGCTTCCGGCAGCAAGGCCTCGGGAAGCTCTTCGGGCAGATAATCGCCCTGCTCCGTTCCCCTGATCAGAAGACGATCCCCCACCAGCACAAGCCAGACACCCTCTCCACCGAGATCGCCATCGGGCGACTGCAGGTGGAACCGCCCTTCCAGGCAACTGCTGTTGAACGGCAGATCGTCCGGTGAACGATAGCGTCTTGGCAAACCGATCATCGGGCAACTCCCTCCATTCTGGCATAGCGCAGCAGGGCAACCAACGTCTTGCTGTCCAGGAGATCCCCCTGGTCGACCAGGGCCAAGGCCTCTTCAAGAGTCATCGGCGCCAGTTCAATCACCTCGTCCGGTTCCAGCGCACTCTGCGTTTCGGTCAGACCGGTGGCGATGAAGAGGTCAACCCGCTCATCACAGAACCCAACGGCGCTCCACAGACTCCCCAAGGCGGTAAACTCCTCGGCATGATAACCAGTTTCCTCGACGAGTTCGCGTGCAACGCACTCCTTCGGACTTTCTCCAACTTCGAGGCGTCCAGCCGGGATTTCGTAGATCATCCTGCCGATCACCGGTCGGTACTGGTGGATCATAAGCAACCTTCCATCCGGGAGTACAGGCAGAACAGCGGCGCCGCCCGGATGCCTGATCACTTCAAAGGTGGCCTGACGGCCATTTGGCAACAGGTGCTCTTCAAGTCCGACATCGATAATGCGTCCGGAGAAAATTGTTTGACGTGGTACGGCTTCTGACATGACCACTCCACTGATCCAAGTACAAGAAAAAGCTGCCATCCTTTCGACCGAACAGCAACGCGTCTGCTTGCATCTGTTATTCTTATTTTCTGAGGATACTATTCTAGTTTCTGTCCGGAAACCGCCCTTTTTCGCAATCTCGGCGTCAATCTGCGCATTTGATTGTGCGGCGTAAAGTACTACGCCTCCGCTCAAATGTTTGATTTCCTTGACCTTGCGAAAAATTGCTGGTTTCCAAACCAGAA
>DAOVNV010000012.1 GCA_030630015.1 Desulfuromonadales bacterium
ACCACACGCGGAGTTCTGGAAGGTTTCGCGGTTATGGAGACCTACGATCAGTTCTCCAGCGAAGAAATTGACAAGCTAGAGGACCTGACTGTCCAGATGGAAGCTTACGCGAACAAGAATAATAACAAAATGGTGACCCAGGCTGGAGGAGAATTTCACGATCTCTTGATCAGCAAGAACAATAATGTGCAGTTGCTCGAGTATATGGACCGGCTGAGCCTGAAACTGCACATCATGTTTTACAAATACTGGGGGAAGCTTTACAACCCGGCTGAAATCGGCAGGCGCCACCAGGAGATCGTCGACAGCATCAAACAGAAAGATCCTGTGCAGATTGAACAGGCGATCCGACAGCATTATGTCGAAACCGGCACAAAAATAGCGGCACTTTAGCAGTTGCAATCCGGAAACGTTGTTTACGGTTTGCCGCAAACTTCAATATGTTCCGAAGCCATTGAGCGAGGACAGTAACCACACAGATCAGGAATTATCGGAGGAGAATTATGGCAGAAGAATGGGTCCAACAGATGCAGAACCAGGTGGATACGCTTGAAAAGCTTGAGCAGTACATCAATGTATCCGCTGATGAGAGGGAAGCAATCCAGACCTTGAAGACCAAATGGGGAACCACCCCCTATTTTGCGTCACTGATGGATAAAGATGACCCCAGTTGTCCGATCCGCATGCAGGTGCTGCCATCCATGAAGGAGAAGGTCAACGAATTCGGTATGGACAACTACCTGATGTGGAAGGAAAACCGCGCCACGGAAGAGGTTCGCCCGGACAGCATTGCCCGCCAGTACCACGACCGGATAGCGTTCACCGTGATCGAAGTTTGCGGCATCTACTGCCGGCACTGCTTCAGGAAGGAGCTGGTCGTCGACCAGGATCTGAAGCTGCGTTTCGACGTGGAGGAAGGCTTGGCCTGGATTGCCGAGCATCCGGAAATCCGCGACGTGCTGATTACCGGCGGCGATCCCCTGCTGCTGTCCGATGAGAAGCTCGAATACCTGATTACCAAGCTGCGCGAGATGCCGCATGTCGAGATGATCCGGATCGGTTCAAGGTTGCCCATCGTGCTGCCGCAGAGGATCACCGAAGGCCTGAAAAAGGCGATTGGCGGTTTCCACAAGGTGCCGGTCTGGATCAACACCCAGTGCAACCATCCGAAAGAGATCACCGAAGAGACCGAGAAAGCAGTCTATGAGCTGATGAGCTGCGGCATCAACGTGGGCAACCAGGCCGTTCTGCTCAAGGGCATCAACGATGATGTGCCGACCTTCAGGGAACTGCACCTGAAGCTGCTGCGCACCCGCATCCGGCCCTACTACGTTTTCTACTGCGAGCCGGCGCCGGGCATCGATCACTTCAGGACGCCGGTGGAAAAGGGCGCGGAACTGATCAGGGACGCTCTTAGAGGTCACACCACCGGTCTGGCCCAGCCGATGTATGTGCTGGCAACCAATATCGGCAAAATCCCGTTGATGCCCGACTACTACATTGTGGACAAGAATGAGAAGGAGTACACGCTCAGAAACTACAAGGGAGAGACGACCAAAATTCCTAACATTCCAGAGTAAATATTTATGCAGATAAAAATTATGGAGGCTGCGGCCACAGCCTCCATAAAGCATTGTACTTCACACAAGGAGAAGCACAAATGGATATGCAAAGTGTACAGGAACTGATCAGGGAAAAGAAGGTCAAAAATATCGACCTGAAGTATGTCGATCTGGTCGGGCGTTGGTATCATATCAATTTCCCGGCGAGACGGCTGGCCTATGTTATGGAAAACGGCATTCCGTTTGACGGTTCAAGCATTCCCGGAATGCGTAATGTTGAATCGGGTGACCTGATCCTGATGCCAGATTTGTCCACGGCCAGATATGACGGTTTCAACGAGAATCCCACCATTCAGATCATCTGTTCCATCCGCGAAGCCGATTCCACGGATGGCTACAAAAAAGATCCCAGGAGCGTGGCCGAAAGGGCTTTTAGTTATCTGAAGGAAACCGGTATTGCCGATGAGATCCTGTGGATACCGGAGTTCGAATTCAACCTGCTGGACGAGGCCGTTTACTACAATTCGAAACACAAGGCCGGCTACCGACTGTCCACAAGGGAAAACAAGGAGGCTCTGCCTTTCGAGTATGAGGATTCGGAAGCAACCGCCCTGACTCACCGAAAAGGCTACCACCTCGACCGCCCCTACGATCGGCATGCCAATGTCCGGGAAGAGATCTCTGACTACATCGAAGCAAACATCTGCCCGATTCGCTATCACCATCATGAAGTCGGTATCAGTTCGCAGCAGGAAATCGAAACCGAACTGGCGCCTTTCCCGAAGATTGCCGACGACATCATGTATATCAAGGATGTCATCAAGCAGGTGGCTCACAAACACGGCCTTGCTGCGACGCTGATGCCGAAACCGATGCACGATGAAGCCGGCAACGGCATGCACTTCCATATGCTGCTCAAAAAGAACGGCAGGAACATCCTCTATAGGAAAGGCGGCTATGCCGACCTGTCCGAGGATGCACTCCATTTCATCGGCGGCATCCTCCATCACGGCAGGTCCCTGGTTGCTATCACCAATCCGAGCACCAACTCCTACAAAAGGCTGCTGCCTGGTTTTGAAGCCCCGGTCAAGCTGATCTTTGGCCTGGCCAACCGCAGCGCCGCGATCCGCATCCCCAAGTACGCCAACTCGGAAGACAATAAGCGCTTCGAATTCAGGACCGGTGACGCCACATGCAATCCTTACCTGGCAACCAGCGCCCTGATTATGGCTGGGATCGACGGCATCAGGAACAGGATTAACCCGACTGAACATAACCATGGCCCCTACGATGAGGATATCTTCAGCTGGTCGGAGGAGCGGCGGGCAGAACTGCCGGCTATTCCCGCAAGCCTGGGCGAGGCCCTCGAGGAACTCAAGAAGGATCACGATTACCTGTTGCAAGGCGGTGTCTTCAGCAAGATGCTGATCGACGGTTTTGTCGACGAGAAGGTGAAAGAAGTGAACGCTGTCAACGAACGGCCAACCCCATACGAGATGAACCTTTATTTCAGCCTCTAACCAGGAGAAAAAAATGAGCGATGGAGAGCTACTCAACGTTAAGGAACAACTGAAGGAAGCCTACACGACCAAGCTGTTTTTCACGGACCTGAATGGCAGGCTCAAGAACCTGTCGGTCAACCCTGACGACATTGAGAGCATCATCAGAAATGGCGTTGGTATCGATGGCAGTTCCATTGCCGGTATCGCAACGGTCGATAACAGCGACCGGATCCTGAAGCCGGTTGTCGAGAGTTTCAGGCTGGTTGATTTCGGCGACAGGAAAGTCGGCTTTTTCGTCGGTCAGATTTTCAACCAGGACGGCTCGAGATGCGAAGTCGATCCCAGGTATCCGCTGGAGCGTGCCGTTGAACAGGCTGCGGCGGATCACCAGATCAAGTTCCTGATGGGGCCGGAGCACGAATTTTTCCTGCTCAATGGCAACGAGTTCGACTCCGACATTCATACGGACAAACTGGATTACTTCGGCTCATCTCCATCGGATATCGGTGATATCGTTCGGCAGGAAATCGTCAATGTCCTGGCAAAATGCGGCATCAAGTATGAAAAGACCCACCACGAGGTGACCTCGTCGCAGCATGAAATCAATCTCGAGCCCGGCGATCCCCTGACGGTTGCGGACCGGACGATCCTTTTCGAGTTTGTTGCCAAGGAAGTCGCCGCAAACTACGATCTGCATGCGACCTTCATGGCCAAGCCGTTTACCGGTCACAATCGGAATGCGTTTCATATTCATGTCTCCTTTTCCGATCTGAACGGCAAAAGCCTCTGTTACGATGAAGATGGCGAGTACCATCTCAGCACTATGCTGATGAATTTTGTCGGCGGCATCATCAAGCATGCCAGGGAAGCATCGATTGTGCTGGCATCGACGTTCAATTCCTACAAAGCCTATGTTCTCGATAAAGAGGCTCCCATTGTCAGGGGCTGGGGCATACGCAACCGGAGTTCCATGGTGCGCATCCCGCATGCCCTGAAACCGGAAGCTACCAGATTTGAACTGCGTTGCCCCGATGCGACGGGTAATGTTTATCTTCAGTTTGCCACCCTTATTTTCATGGGGTTGGCCGGCCTCGATGCACAAGAGGATCCCGGTCAGCCTGATGTGGGCAGCACTTACCGGAAAGAGGCGAAATTTAAGGTGCTGGACCGCCGGTTCCTTCCCAGGGATTTTTTCCCGGCACTGATGGAGGCGGAAGACAGCACCTTCATGCAAGGGGCTTTAGGGACAGAGCTGTTTGCCAATTACATGAAAATAAAGATCAGCCAATGGGAAGATCACAGAACGACGATCACTGACATTGAACATCGAAAATATCTGGATATCTGATCCCCCCTCTATGATATGATCGCCCCGTAGTCTGCAACGAGAGACCACGGGGCAATTTTCTTGAGTTTGGAATCTGCTGTGAGGGGTAAGCTGCCATGATCCGCCTGCCGCGGGGAAATACCGTCAGGGAAAATATCGATCTGACCAAGGTGGACCTTCCTGAAGCACTGAAAACCTTACGCCAGGGCAGGTTTACCGGCTACCTGCTGTTTGATCTGTCAGGGGCATCTTCCGTTTTCGTGCTTTGCCAGGGGAAAATGATCGAGACCCTTTACGAGGATAGTAAATGCAGCCTGGCTGCCAGGCTGGGACTTGAGAGAACCTTCCAGGAAGTTCAGAAGCACGGGGGACGCCTGAACATCTACCGTCTTTCGACCGATCTTGCCGGTCAACTCCCTGTCGTTCTGGGCGGGAACGCCTTATTGCTTGGGGAGGCGTTGCAAGGGATTAACATCAAGGCCATTCTGACGCGCATGTCTCGTGAAAAGCGCAGCGGGTGTCTGCGCATCTACTCAGATCAACGGGTTGCCCTGATTTTTTACAAAGACGGGCGGCCTCTCGGTTTTTTTCATGACGGCTGCGGAGAACTCGCGACCGATGCGGACCTGTCGACGTCCGTCGCCCGCGATAAAGGAGCTCGACTTGATGTGTTAGTGCCTGCCGAAGGCATCCTATTCGATCAGGTTGATCTCATGGATGATGCGGAGGCCATGTTGTCGTAAGGTAAGAAAAACCCAGAAACCCGTTGCCCCACAGTTGGCCTCCTGACTGTGGGGCTTTTTTTCTTGTAATGCAGAATTTCTGATAATTTTTCCCCCCTCCAATTTCCTACCAATAAAATTAACGTGAAATGATTTGTAGAAAGGCGTGCTGCCTTACTGCTTACCCTTCAACCCAGACAAGTAGGTTGCGCTTACGAGTTGAATTCAGACGGAGTATTGATACTCTTAAGTACTGATATGTACTTGTATTTCCTTCTGCCTTGATTCATGATTTGTTCTTTTCCCCGGGAGCAATGAGCCATGCCGACGTCAGAGCAACAATCCCTCCGACTCTCTCTGGCATTAAAAGGAGCAAAAATCGGACTTTGGGACTGGAATATCAAGGAAAACAGAATCTATTTTGATGCAAACTATTTCCTGATTGCCGGGTATGAGCCGGATGAATTTTCTCATACTTATGCAGAATGGAAAAAGCGGGTTCACCCGGATGATATTGCCCAGGTTGAAAGGGTGATTCAACAATATCTGGCCGGTGAATTAGAATCCTACGTTGTTGAGTTCAGATTTAAGACCAAAACTGACGACTGGATGTGGATTTTGGATCAGGGTGAAATCGTAGAACGCGATAAAGATGGTAACCCTGTTCGTTTTATCGGCCTGCATATGGACATCTCTCAGCGCAAGCAGGCAGAGGAGGCACTGAAAGAATCACAGCGATATACTCGTGGGCTTATTGAAGCCAACGCTGACGCTTTGGTAACGATCTCGGTCAAAGGTAAAATAACCGATGTGAATATTGCCTCTGAGTTGATCACAGGAGTGTCCCGCAAGGAGATTATCGGAACAGATTTTTCAAATTACTTTACTGACCCTGATGCAGCTCGAAAGGGTTATCAACAAGTATTCCAGGAGGGTTATGTCAGGGACTATCCCCTTGAGATTAAACACCGTGATGGAAGAGTGACTCCAGTTCTTTATAATGCCTCTGTTTATAAAGATGCACAAGGGAATGTGGCTGGTGTGTTCGCCGCTGCAAGAGACATCACAGAACACAAGCAGGCGGAAGATGCGCTGTCCGAAGCGAACAATATTATCAACCGCAGTTCGGCGGTGGCTTTCCTGTGGGAAAACAATGAGGGCTGGCCTGTTGAGTTTGTGTCCGAGAATGTAGAGAAATTATTTGGATATTCCGCGCAGGATTTTCTAGAGGGGAGGGTCTCGTATAGCGAGATCATTCACAGTAATGATCTTGAAAGGGTTGGTGAAGAGGTTGTCCTCTACAGTAAAAAGGAAGGGCTGCAAACATTCGCGCATGACCCTTACAGAATAATTACTAAAAACGGTGAAATTAAATGGGTTGATGATAGAACCTATATCCGCAGAGATTCCCGGGGGATGATTACACATTACGAAGGGATTGTTTATGACATCACCGAGCGCAAGCAGGCGAAGGACGCGCTGCAGGAAAGTGAACTCAGATTCCGCATGTTAGCCGATTATACGTATGACTGGGAATATTGGATAAACCCGGATGGAAAATATATCTATTTGTCGCCATCCTGTGAGCGGATTACCGGCTACAGCCCGGAAGAACTTATCTCCAATCCGCACCTGTTGTTTGACATGATACCTCCCGATTATGCTGAAAAATTCCACCAGCATTACGAAGATGAAGCCAACCCGGAGACTCCTGTCTTTTCGATGGTGGTTCCCATTATTACAAAGAACGGCGAGGAGCGCTGGCTAGAACATAATTGCAGCCCGGTTTTTGACGGACAAGGTCATTATGCCGGCAGGTTGGGTAACAACCGCGATATCACCGAAAAGAAAAAAGCTGAAGAGGCCTTGCAAGAACTTGATCAGGCCAAGAGCGATTTTATCTCGATAGTGGCCCATGAACTCCGCACTCCGTTGACTGTTATTGCCGGTTATGCAGAACTGCTTGGAAATGCCGGCAACCCTTTGCTTGAGGAAAAGAAAGAAAATTGCTTCTCCATCATCCAAAGTAACACAGAAGTTCTAAAACGACTGATTGACGATCTTCTGGATATTGGCCGTATCCAAATCGACCATCCTCTCGGGATTGTGCCTCAAGAAACCGATCTCGATGAAATCATTGAAAAAGCGGTTGCATCAGCAAAAGTGAAAGGTCAGCAGTGCAAGATCATTGTCGCTCACAACAATACCCTGCCGGAGACACTATGGATTGACGGTAACCGCATTACCCAAGTGCTGAACAACCTGCTGAGCAATGCGATAAAGTATTCACCACATGGGGGGACAGTTAAGGTACAAACCATGACTGATGAAGAGAAGGTCACGGTCGCGATTCAAGATCAAGGCATGGGGATGACACCCCAACAGGTCGAGCATATCTTTGACAGGTTCTATCGTGCAGAGAGTTCAAATTTGGGAATCACGGGCCTGGGGTTGGGGATGACTATCGTCAAGCAAATCATTGTCGATCATGGCGGAGAAATTTCCGTCTCGAGTCACTTGGGCGAAGGAACGACTATCGCATTTACTCTGCCGAGAAGAAGGGGTTGAGTCTCAGCAACCGCCACCTATAGGATATTTTTGCTGCTGCTTGCATTGCAAGCAGCTCTCCTTAAAGTTCTGAGGTGCCTTGTTTTCCAAATTGGCCCTTTCTGCAGATTCATAATGAGCCGCATCGACTCCCCTTGGTGAAAGGGAGTCGATTCGGCCCGTCCATTGTTGTTGATGAGAGTCCTATACTCAGCATTCACTACACATAGCATCCACGTTGTCGCCTTCGGTTGCTACTGCTTCGCTGGCTTTTGTGTCCGAGGCATCAAAGTTGAATTCCCAGTCTCCTGCTTCGGTGCCTATTACAGCCAGTGACTCATAGTTGTATTTGTAGTTTCTTGCCGCTTCAGTGGCTTTTGTGTCCGGGGCATCAAAGTTAAATTCCCAGTCTCCAGCTTCGGTGCCTATTACAGCCAGTGACTCATAGTTGTACACGTGGCTTCTTGCCGCTTCGCTGGCTTTTGTGTCCAGGGCATCGAAGTTGAATTCCCAGTCTCCTGCTTCAGTGCCTATGGCAGCCTGTGGTTCAAAGTTACTTCCGGCGGCAAAAACTGTTCCGACCAGACCTAAGCACAAGAAGGCAGCCAACATGCCAATGAAAAATTCCTTTTTATACATGGTTAATCTCCTTATCTCTGTTTAGGTTTGCACTCGCCTTTTAATTGTTGGGAGTGCTGAGAGCATCATCTGCCTGTAAAGTGAATCCTTTCGTGTGCATCCTCTTTCAAATGATGTCTTTTGATTGTACATACATCGTGCCAAGTTGGTTGTAGCTTGTAACTAGCTGAATAATGAGGGCTTTATCTTGGTTGTATGTACTGTTGAAAATGCACGTAGAGTTTTTTAGTAGAAAATTCAGCAATGACTGTAGATTATTCATCAACTGCCAGGAGGCTGCTGTCTCATGGTTAGCGACGTTATATATAGAAAAGCCCACTTGTTTCTCAGTGGGCCTTTCTCATGTTCTTTGGTCGCTAGGAGGCAACCGATTTGTCTTTGATCTGGATTCTTGCCAGTCCTCTCAGATGTAATCCTTATATCTTACTTCTCACTTCCGAGCCTTTCATGTGCACATCATGCTGTGGGAAGGGAATCGTGATGCCCGCAGTGGCCAGAGCCTTGTGCACTGCGAGGTTGGTGCGGTAGAGCGTCTGGAAGTATTTTTTGGTGGGCACCCAGTAACGCAGTCCGAGATCGATGGATGATTCCCCGAAGGCTTCGATGCCGATTTGCGGCGGTGGTTCGCTGCACACGCCATCGATCCCGGCAAGGGTCTGGCGAAGCACTTCGACCGCCTGTTCCGGGTTGTCATCGTAACTGATGCCGACCGTGGTTTCGACAATCCGGTTCTCAAAGGAATTGTGCAGGATTTCTCCGACGATATGCTTGTTGGGTATGGTAATGACTTCATCATCCTCGGTCGACAGAATTGTTACCGCCAGATGAATCTCGTCGACCACGCCGCTGACTCCCTTGATGGTGATGGTGTTGCCGACCACGAATGGGCGCGTCAGGATGATGACCAGGCCGGCACCGTAGTTGGAGACCGGGCCGGCAATAGCAAGGCTGGTGCCGAAAGCGATCGCGCCAAGAGCTGCAATGAACGGGGCGATAGAGATGCCAAATTTGCCGATTGTGATGATGATGACAAAGGTCAGGGTCAGAATTTTGACCAGGTTGCCGAAGAATCTGGACAGAGTGACGTCTAAATTCCTCTTTTCACAGAGCCTGGCAACGGTTTTGCCGAGCCAACTGGCCAGTTTTCCTCCGATCAGGAGGATAAGGATGGCGCCCAGGATCTGGAAGCTGTAGTTGATGATAAACTCGACAACGATATTGTAAATCTGCTGAACCGTCTGCAATTCTTCCTGCATAACGAACTCCTTTAGAAGCCGGTACGCGGTACGCGGGACGAGGGACGCGGAAACCTGTCAATCAAAAAACAAAAGCCTATAAAAACAAGCCTTGGCCTCTGTATTAACCAGAAGAGTGTCGGACTCTTATGTTTTATGGTGTTCAAGATTTTCCGTGTTCCTCGTCCCGCGTCCCGCGTTCCTGTCTTTATTTCTGATCTACCAGAATAATCTGGATCCTGCGGTTCTGCTTGCGGCCGGCAGCGTCACTGTTGCTGGAAATCGGGCTATATTCACCGTAGCCGACAGCAGAAAGACGTTCCCCTGAAACCCTCACCTTGTCCTGCAAAAAATGCAGGACTGTCGTGGCGCGTGCGGAGGAAAGTTCCCAGTTGCTGGGGAACTTTTCCTGCAGGCGAGGACTGATCGGTACATTGTCGGTGTGGCCTTCAACCTGGATATCTTTTCCGGTTGCAGATTTGAGGATTTCACCGATGCGCTGCAGGACCTGAACACCAGCAGGTTTTAGTTCCGCTTTCCCGGAATCGAATAGGATCTGATCGACCACATTCACGGTCAACTTGCCTTTGAGTTCCGAGATAGTGACTTCACCGCGCTGGATTTCAGATTCGAGTTTGTCGACCAGTTCATTGTAGGTCCCCTGGATTTCTGCCAGCCGTGCTTCGCGCGCCAGACGTTCCTGTTCAAGCTGCTGAGTGATCTGCTGGTTTTCGGCAGTCAACTGATCGATGGTTTGCCGCATTTCCGCAAGTGCGGCACCGGCTTTGGCGCTGCGGTCTTCGAGAATTTTTTCTACCCGGGTCAGATCAGACCTTGCACGATCCAGATCCTGCTGGAGGAGGCTGCTGCGTTTAATGGTCTCGAGCAACTGGTTATTAAGTTCATCGTTGCGGTCAACGACCTGCTTCTTGTCGTTCAAAAGGGCTTCGTAATCAGCTTTGAGACTGCGAATAACTTCTTGCAGGTGCGCGTTTTCCTCGAGCTTCTGGCGATGGACGCCTTCACTGACGCAGCCGCTGAAGAAGATGCTGCAGCAGAGCAGGGCAATGACAGGAACTGTAATTTTCATCTGACTCTCCGTGGTCGGGGTGGGTGTTTATAACTGATGCATTAATTTTAAAGAATTACTGGTAAATGTAAAGGCTTTCGAGACCCTGTTCAACCGGGATTTCGGTTGCCTGCGCAAGAAGCGCCATGTTATAAAAGAGCGTTTTCAAAATGTGTAAATATGCAAAACGCTAACGATTGGTAGCGGAATGAATCAGATTGCTGTTGACCAGATCATCCGAACAGCCCTGGCCGAAGATATCGGAACAGGCGACGTGACTACGGCCTCGACAATTGAAGCCGGGACGCCCGCCCGTGCCCAATTGGTCGCCAAGGAAGATTTCCTGCTGTCCGGTGTGGAAGTTGCCGCGAGGGTTTTCCGTCTGCTTGACTCTGCCGCAGCTTTCGAACCACTAATCCACGATGGCCAGTCGGTCAAGCGCGGTGAAGTCCTGGCGTGGATCAAGGGCGATGCAGCGGTTCTGCTGCAGGGCGAAAGGGTTGCTCTCAATCTGCTGCAGCGCATGAGTGGGGTGGCGACCTTGACATCACAGTTCGTCGCAGAAGTCGAGGGGACCGGGGCAGTAATTGTCGATACGCGTAAAACGACACCGGGTCTTCGTATCCTGGAAAAATACTCCGTGCGCATGGGGGGCGGCGGCAACCATCGTATGGCCCTTTATGATGGAGTGTTGATCAAGGAGAACCACATTGTCGCGGCGGGAGGTATTTCAGCTGCTGTGGCTCGTGCCCGCCAGAATGTTCCGCACACTCTGAAAATCGAAACCGAGGTACGCAATCAGGACGAAGTTGTAGAAGCTCTTGAGGCTGGTGCTGATATCCTGCTTCTGGATAATATGGATCTTGAGCAAC
This sequence comes from Desulfuromonadales bacterium, assembly GCA_030630015.1. Taxonomy (GTDB): domain Bacteria; phylum Desulfobacterota; class Desulfuromonadia; order Desulfuromonadales; family BM103; genus JAQYVZ01. The sequence goes on from DAOVNV010000012.1 coordinate 11,476, forward strand.
TGCGTGCAGCTGTCGAACTGGTTGACGGCCGGGCTGTTACCGAAGCCTCGGGCGGGGTTAACCTGGAGACGGTTCGTGCGATTGCGGAAACCGGGGTTTGCCTGATTTCCATAGGTGCCTTGACTCACTCCTACCGTTCTGTCGATATTTCGATGCTTTTTACCTGAGGAGCCGGTTTCTGACTTTATGATGACTTCTTCCCCCCGCGAAACCATCCTCCAACTTTTCAGAGAGACGACGACCGGTTTTGTGTCCGGGGTACGCATCAGTGAAGTCCTGGGTGTCTCCCGCACTGCAGTCTGGAAGCAGATTACCTCCTTGCGCGAGTTGGGATACCAGATCGAAGCGGTTCCTTCGAGGGGATACCGACTGGTTGGCTCGCCGGATGTCCTGCTGGCCGAGGAAATCCGATCCGGTCTCGACACCCGGATCATTGGTGAAGATATCCGCTTTCTGACCGTCACTGATTCGACCAATTTGCAGGCGAGTGCCCTGGCTGATGCCGGTGCTGCCGAGGGACTGGTTGTGGTCGCAGACCGCCAGACTGCAGGTAAGGGACGGCTCGGGAGAAGCTGGGTTTCTCCTGCTGCGGTGAATCTCTATCTTTCGGTTGTTCTGCGGCCTGCTGTTCTGCCTGTCGAGGCGCCGCAGTTGACCTTTCTGTCCGCCGTTGCCGTCTGTCGTGCCATCACCGAAGTTAGTGGCCTTCAGCCGACGGTCAAATGGCCGAATGATATCCTTCTGAACGGCCGCAAGACAGCTGGACTTTTGAACGAGATGAGTTCGGAGACTGACCGGGTCAACTATGTTGTTCTCGGGATCGGCGTCAATCTCAACATGACGGCGGAACAGTTTCCGACCCTGCTGCGCTATCCGGCGACATCGCTGGCCATTGAATTGGGGCGGCAGGTGTCACGCGTGGAGTTTACCCGATCTTTGCTGAAGCAAATCGACACGCTTTACGACGAGTATCTGCGTTCGGGCCCTCGTCCGGTGCTGGCGGCATGGGAAGAGCATTGCGACCTGACCGGGAAATCGATTGTTGTCGACTGCCAGAGCCGTTTGATCAAGGGGATCATGGCCGGCCTCGATGATGATGGTGCGTTATTGGTGAAAACACCTTCCGGTACTTTTGAAAAAGTACTGACCGGAGATGTGCGGCCGGTAGAGCAAGGCATGTAGCGAGAAGCACAAAAAAAGTAACTATTCAGCATCTCAGCGAGGGCATGTGGTCTACAGCCATTGCCTGCGTCCAATGTTGTCACTTAACTTCCCGCAAGCAACAGCTATAGCCCACACGCTGTGCGGTTAGTCAGACAGCTGAATAGTTACAAAAAACAATAAAAAATGAAGAGATCCTTAACTATGACTCTGGTTTTAATTGATTTTGAATTGCCGCTCCTCGCGCTTGCCACGCCTTAGCCTTATGCGACGGCGGGCCTTGCGCCTCGCGCCACGGATTTCTATGCTTCTAGTCATCGATGTAGGCAACAGCAATACGGTTCTTGGACTTTACCGGGAGAAGGACCTGGTGCACAATTGGCGTCTGACCACCAATCGGGAGCGTACTGCCGACGAATGGGCCATGATTACTCACGACCTGTTTGCCCTGGCGGGGCTGAGATTACCCAGTGTCTCTGCCGTGATTATCTCCTGCGTGGTGCCGCCTCTTCTGAAAACTCTCGAAGAACTCTGTCACACCTATTTTAAACTGAAACCCTGTGTTGTCGGGCCGGGGACCAAAACCGGCATGCCGATCCTTTACGACAATCCCCGCGAGGTTGGAGCTGACCGCATTGTGAATGCAGTTGCCGCCTACAGCAAACGGCAGGCAAGCCTGATCGTGGTCGATTTCGGCACGGCGACAACCTTCGATTACCTTTCTGCGCGCGGTGAGTATCTCGGCGGCGCGATTGCTCCGGGGTTGGTCATCTCAGCGGAGGCGCTCTACACTCATGCCAGTAAACTGCCTCGTGTCGAGATTGCCAGTCCGCCGCAGGTGATTGCCAAGAACACAGTGAACAGTATGCAGTCGGGGCTGTTTTTCGGGTATATTGGTCTGGTCGATGGTATCGTTGAGCGCATGAAGCAGGAGGCCAGAGAAACTCCCTGGGTGGTTGCCACCGGCGGCCTGGCGGGGCTGGTCGCACCGCAGAGCAGAACGATTGACGAGGTTGATTCCTTTTTGACTCTGGAAGGATTAAGGATTATTTACGAGCGTAATCGGACGGCGCAAGCCTCCTCCACATGATAAAGAGCTTCTGGCTTTATTAACCCTGGATATGTGAGCAACCGACGGCAAATAGTGCGAGTTTTACCCGCCGTTTCTCTCGGAGCCAGGTAAATCCTCTGATAGTTCAAGGAAAGGGAAGATCATGGCAAAGTTTGACACCGTAAATCTGCGTAACCTGGGCATCGTGGGTCAGGGAGATGCCGGCAAAACGTCCCTGATCGAAGCGATCCTGTTTAACACCAGTATGACTGACCGTCTCGGCAAGGTAGATGATGGCTCGTCAAACATGGATTTTGAGCCGGAAGAGGTGAAGCGTAAAATCACGATCAGTTCCAAGCTGCATCACTGTGAATGGAACGGGCATGAGCTGCACATTGTCGACACCCCCGGCTATACGAAGTTCCTGCACGACACCCGTGGCTGCATGCGGGTTCTGGGTGGAGCTGTCATGCTGGTTTCGGCGGTGGATGGCGTCAAGGCCCAGACCCAGACCCTTTGGAAGTGGGCGGAGGAGTTCGAGATTCCGCGCATTGCTTTCGTGAACAAGCTCGACCGGGAACGCTCCAATTACCTCAAGGCCGTCGACGACATGGAAAAGAGCCTTTCTGCGCGGGCCGTGGCGGTCAACATGCCGATTGGCGAGGAAGAAGATTTCAAGGGCGTCATTGACCTGATCAAGATGAAGGCCCGTATTTTCCAGTTTGATGACAAGGGGACCTACGAAGAGACCGATATCCCGGCGGAACACCAGGACGAGGCCGAGCGGTTGCGTGTCATTCTGGTGGAGGCCTGTGCCGAGTCAGATGACGAACTCATGGAGAAATATCTCGAAACGGACGAGCTCAGTGACGAAGAGCTTCTACAGGGGCTTCGTGAAGGAACCCTGACGGGCCAGTTCCTGCCGGTATTCTGCGGCAGTGCCACGGCGAATATCGGGGTGCGCCAGTTGCTTGATGCGATGGTGACCTGCCTGCCTTCGCCGGTGGATAAGGGAACCCAGTACGGGGTCAACCCGAAGAACGACGAACAGGAAGAGCGCCAGCCTGACCCGGCAGCACCCTTCTCGGCGATGGTCTTCAAGACGATCAGCGACCCTTTCACTGGGAAATTGACGCTGTTCAGGGTTTACTCGGGGACTGTCAAATCGGATAGCAACGTGTATAACCCGAATAAGGAGTGCAACGAGCGGATCGGCCAGATCCTGCTTCCGGAAGGTAAAAAACAAAAGCCGGTCGGTGAAGCCGTTGCCGGGGATATCGTGGCGGTTGCCAAACTGAAGGAAACCACTACCGGCGACACGCTCTGTGACAGTGGCAAACCGATCATCTACGAAAGTCCCATGAGCCTTAAACCTGTCATCTCTTTTGCTCTCGAGCCGAAGAACAAAGGGGACGAGGAGAAGATTTTCTCAGGTCTGCAGCGCATTATGGAAGAGGACCCTGCGCTGAATGTCCTGCGCGGCGAAGAAACCAAGGAGATGCTCCTGTCCGGTATGGGACAGGTTCATGTCGAGGTCGCCATTGAGAAGCTGTCACGCAAGTTTGGTGTCTCCGCCATCCTCAAGGAACCCAAAGTTCCCTATCGTGAAACGATCAAAAAGTCGGTCGAACAGCATTACCGCCACAAGAAGCAGTCGGGCGGGCGTGGCCAGTTCGCTGACATCCACATTCGGGTGGAACCGCTGCCGCGCGGCAGCGGCTACGAGTTTGTCGACAAGATTGTCGGCGGGGTCGTCCCCCGGCAGTTCATCCCGGCGGTTGACAAGGGTATCCAGGAGACGATTCACAAAGGCTCGTTGGGGGGGTTCCCGGTTCAGGACTGCCGCGTCACCCTCTACGACGGGCAACATCACTCCGTTGACTCTTCGGAGATGGCGTTCAAGATTGCCGGGTCCATGGGTTTCAAGAGGGCCTGTGAAGCGGCCGGGGCCGTACTGCTCGAGCCAATTATGGAGATGGAGATCACCGTGCCGGACGACTGCATCGGTGATGTCATCGGTGATATGAACTCACGGCGTGGCAAGATCCTTGGTGTTGATCCCCAGGGCTCCAGCCAGATCGTCAAGGTTCAGGTGCCAATGTCTGAGGTTCTCAAGTATGCTCCGGAATTGAGATCAATGACGTCCGATCGGGGCTTGTTTACCATGGGATTTTCGCATTACGAGGAACTCCCGTCCCACTTGACGGCAAAACTGCTTGAAGAAGTGAATAAAGACAAAGAATAGTCACTGGAGGAATCCAGGCTTATGTCGGCCATGCTGAGCCGAAAAGAAGGAGGTTGATAGTGCCTGAGAAGGATGAGTTCACCTTTGACGACAATGATGACTTCCCGGAAACTGACCTGAGCGGTGCCTTTGCTGATGCTGAGCAGGAGGCTCTGGGCCTGTCGGATGACCCTGAACCGCCGGATGCTCCTGAAACGCCGGGTGCATTTAGTGAAACTGGCGAAATGATGGAAGAGCCGCCTCCGCCTCGTAAGTCAAAAGGCGGGGGTCCTTCAAAAAGCCGGACCCTGTTGCTGGTCCTTCTTCTGGTCATCGTTGCGGCGGCTGGGGCCTATTATTTCATGGGCCTCGGCGGAATGACATCTGAGCCTCCGGTGCCGCCTCAGAAGAGCCAGCAGGTTGTTGCCGTGCCGCCTCCGCAGCCTACCAAGGCTCCGGTAGTAGTGCCGGTCCAGCCTGTGCCGCAAAAGCCCGCAACCACCCCGGCGGCTGATACCGATGCGAAGGCAGTAGCCTCTCCCGACAAGACTGAAGCCGCTGCTGCAGCAAAAGTCGACCCGGTTGCCTCCAAAGAGCAGGAAGAAAAACAGGAAGAGCAAAAGCAGCCTCAGGCCGTTGCAGCAGCAGCTGTTCCTGCTAAGCCTGAGCCTGCTCCCGCAGTTTCCACCGGTACCTATGTCCTGGATGCCGGGGCTTTTCTGTTCGCATCCCAACGCGAGGAACTCAAGAAAAAAATCTCCGCGCTTGGTTACAAACCGGTCGTCTCGCAAGTCCAGGCCTCTGTTCGTCTGATCCGCCTGCGGGTGGGAAGCTTTTCGAAAGATCAACTCGCCGCAGCCCTTGATGATGTCCGCAAGATTGCACCGGGAGCCTTCAGCCTGGCCAGAGACGGACAGCACGTGGTCTATGCCGGCTCTTTTGCCGACCAGCACAATGTTCAGAGGCTGCGCAAACGCTTTCTTGAGAAGGGTATCACTGTGGTTGAAGAGCCGGTTAAGGTGGACAGAAACCTGAGTCGGATCCAGTTCGGCGTGTTTGCGGACGATGCCAGCGCCGAAGCGGCTGCCAGGCAAGCCGAGCAGGCCGGGATTCCGGTACGGGTGGTCAGCAAATGATGGAAGTGGAGTTGATCTGATCCATGGGGCAGAATTCAACATCGACAGTGCGGCTGAAGGTCTCTCAGGATGTCGCGAAGGTTGTCGGAGCCGGAGCCCCTCGCGATGTCCAGTTGGCGGCAGCGCGGGGGGCTCTGCCACTTTCCGGGAAAGATCTGCTGACTGTTCTGTTTTTCTTGTGCAGCGGGCGGGATGCGGAGATCAAGCGGACTGCTGTTGCCACGTTGAAAAATCTGCCTGTCTCCATTTTAAAACCGCTTCTGGAGTCTTCCGAACTGCATCCAAAGCTGCTCGAGTTGATTGCCCGTCTCAGACTTTCAGATAACGAAGTCATCGGGATGATCGTTGTCCATCCTGGGGTGGATGATGCAACCCTGCTTTATCTTGCCCGGAACGGGTCTTCGGAGGCCCTGGAACAGCTTGCCGGCTGTCAAGGGAAACTCGAAAGTTGCCCGGAACTTGTAGCGACAATTCTTGCGAATCCCCAGGCCGAACGAGCCCTGAAGTTTCGTCTGGGCTGGGAGGAGTCGCAGGAAGAAGCTTCCCGGAAGGCAGGTGCTTCCGAAAGTGAAGCCTGTGATGAAGAAGGTGCGAAAGAGGAAAGTCTGGGACTTCATGATGATGACAGCGACGATGACGAAGATGATTTTGATGAAATTGACGAAGAGATCATTGATGAGGATCTTTCCAAGTACCAGATATCTCTGAACCTGAAGGTTGCGGAGAAAATCAAGATCGGTTTTACCGGTGACAAGGAATGGCGCAGCCTCCTGATCAAGGACGCCAACAAGCTGGTCCAGGGCGCTGTAATGAAGAACCCCCGTATTACCGATGGCGAAGTCCTCCTGGTTGCGAAAAACAAGCAATCCAGCGACGAGATGATCCGCTTGATCCTGTTGAACAAGGATTGGATGAAGTTGTACGAGATTAAAAAGGCCTTGGTGTTCCATCCGAGGACGCCATTGCCAAAGGCATTGCGTCTGGTCGGTTTCCTGACCTTGAAAGATCTTAAGGATCTCGCACGCAGCCGCAATGTTCAGACGGTGATTTCCTCATCAGCACGCAAGGAATTCGAACGAAAGCAAAAGAGAGTTTGATGTTATGAAGCATTCGGATGGGTTCAAAATCGGTGTATTGACACTCTCCGATAAGGGCTCGCGGGGCGAGAGGGTTGACGAAAGCGGCCAGGTCATCAAGGAGATGGTGGCCGATTTCGGACATGTTACGAAGTATTGCGTACTGCCGGATGATTTGGAAGCTATTGCCAGACTGCTTGTCGACTGGTCCGACCACGAAAAACTTGATCTGATTCTCACCACGGGTGGAACCGGATTAACTGAACGTGATGTAACCCCCGAGGCAACGGCGCGCGTTCTCGATCGTGAGATTCCCGGGATGGCAGAAGCAATGCGCATGCGTAGTCTCGAAATCACACCACACGCTATGCTCTCGCGGGCCATCGTCGGGCTGCGCGGCCGGACCATGATTATCAACCTGCCAGGCAGCCCGAAAGGGGTCAGGGAGAACCTTGAAGTTGTCCTGCCTGCGCTGGAGCATGCACTACTGAAAATAGCCGGCGATCCAACTGATTGTGCTAGGTAGAGGCAGTGGCGGGTGGCCCGCCGTCGCCTACGGCTATGGCGTGGCAAGCGGGTGGCGCGAAAGACCTTAAAGCTGATCTGTGATTGTTAAAATTTTCAATAATGGTAAAGTAAAAACCCACGGTTGACCTGACCTGAATAAATATTCACAGGG
>DAOVNV010000036.1 GCA_030630015.1 Desulfuromonadales bacterium
CCTGTTTAATAGCAACCAGCGTACCAATCTTGCGATTCAGGAGAGTGTCGCTTTTTGTTCTTATATTACAGAAGGTTAGCGTTGCAGTATGGAGGGCAGACAACCCTGTAAATTTCTTGTCACACAGGAAAAATCCTGTCGAACAAGAAAATCCTCGTTCCATAGGAAAAAGTGAAATCTGGCGGGGGACGCTACTGAAGTCTGGAGATGTCGTGTTTCTTGAGCAGGGCGTAAAGGCGTGATTGGGAAAGGCCGGAGATACGGCACGCTTTGGAAATCTTCTGTTCCGAGAGAGACAGCAGATCCTGAAGGTATTGCTTCTCGGCCTCGTTGTAAACCGACTCGCGATAGTCATGAAGATTTGGCAGGCTTTGTCCGGAGGCCTTGCCGTTCGTCATTGTGTCGGCGGGCTCCTGTTCAACCGCAGCCCTGGTGACTTGCACCCGGAGGTGAGTCGGCAGGTGTTTGGGGAACAGGGTCGGGTCGAAGCGCGCTGAAGAAAGGGCTCGCTCGAGGGTGTGAACGAACTCGCGGACATTGCCGGGCCAGGAATAGGCCTTGAGCATTTCGAGGAATTCGGGAGAGAAACCCTTGGGGGCCAGACTATAGCGTTCACAGAACTGATCCACATGGAACCGGGTCAAAATGCCTATGTCTTCAACGCGTTGCCGCAACGGGGGGAGTTCGATCAGGTAGGATCGCAGCCGATAGAGCAGATCCTCACGAAACAGCCCTTCCCGGACCATTTTGTCGAGATCCCGGTTGGTGGCCGCAACCAGGCGAAAATCGCTTTCAATTTCACGGGTGCTGCCCAGGGGCCGGACGCACCTTTCCTGAAGGACCCGCAAAAACGACTTTTGAAGGGTCAGCGGCAGTTCCCCGACTTCATCGAGAAAAAGGGTTCCGCCGTGTGCTTGCCGGACCAGGCCTTCCCGGGCCTTCTCCGCCCCGGTAAAGGAGCCCTTCTCATGGCCGAACAGCAGGCTCTCGACCAGGGTTTCGGGTAATGCCGTGCAGTCAACCACGATGAAGTTGCCCCGAGCCCGATGACTGTTCTCGTGAACGGCACGGGCGAACAGTTCCTTGCCCGTGCCGGTTTCCCCGGTAATGAAGACATTGATGTCGCTGCCGGCAGCTTGGGCGACCAGGTCGAGACAGGCATTGAGCTGAGGGCTATTGCCGATGATCCGGTCCCGTTTCAAAGCCGATATCTTTCGGTTTTCCGAGACGGCGGTTTTTTCCTGGCGGTACTGGAGGGCGCGCTCCAGAGACAGGGTGATCTCCTTGGTGGATGAACTCTTTTCGATATAGTCCCAGGCTCCGCTCTTGATGGCGAGTTCGGCACCATTCGGATCGCCGAACCCGGTCATGATGATAACTTCCGGAGCTGATGGCGTCGCTTCGATCTTTGGCAGCAGGTCCAGGCCGTTGCCATCCGGCAGGCGCACGTCGAGAAAGACAACGTCGAAAACCCCGGCCGTTGCGGTGGCCAGGCCTTCTGCACAACTGGAGGCACTGACCGCGGCATGATCCATGCGCTTGACCAGTCGAGTCAGGGTCGCGCACATGAGGTCATCGTCATCAATAATCAGGATGTTGGGCATTAGTGTATTGTCCCTGCTCCCTGGGGGTGGTTCAGCAAACGGCGTATCATAGCGGAGAGTTCCTTGCGCTCGAAAGGTTTGGCCAGAAATTCTCGCACGCCGAGAGCCCTGGCCCTTTCACCCGCACTTTTTGTTTGGGGTGTTGATCCCAGTCCGGAGCAGAGGATGATCGGGAGGCCAGCGCGGATCTTCAGAACTTCCAGCGCCAGCATTTCGCCGGTCAAGTGGGGCATGGTCTGGTCCGTGATCAACAGATCAAACCGCGACGGATCGGTGGTGAAGCGCTTGAGGGCTTTGCGTGGATCCGTTTCGGCGATAACCTGGTAACCGAGCCGCTCGAGTATTTTTTTGCCGCCCTGTGCCAGGTCCTCTTCATCGTCAACCAGCAGAATACACTCGTTCCCCGTCGACGGCAAGGGCGCGACGGCTTCTTCCTCCGGAGTTTCTACACAGTAAATCTGGGGCAGGTAAATCTCGAAAGCAGTGCCCTGGCCAAGAGAACTGTTCACGGAAATACTGCCGTTATGACTTTTGATGATGCTGTGTACGACGGAAAGACCCAGGCCTGTTCCCTTGCCAAGTTCTTTGGTCGTGAAAAACGGGTCGAAAATCCGCTCCATTATCTCCCGCGTCATGCCGTGCCCGGTATCCCTGATCGTCAACTTCTGATAGTTGCCCGGTTGCAGCTCGGGGGATGAGTTCTGACCGGCCCGGATCTCGATGGCATGGAGACTGACTTCGAGAATCCCTCCATCCAGGCGCATGGCATCAGCGGCATTGGTGCACAGGTTGAGGATCACCTGGTGCAACTGGGTGGGGTCTGCCGGGACAACCCCCAGATTCGGGACAATATGTCTTTTGATCTCGATGGTGGTCGGCAGGGAGGCGCGTAACAGTTCCAGGCACTCCTGGATCACAAGGTCGAGATGGACGGGCTGCCGCTCCTGGGTGGTTTGCTGACCGAGGGTTTTGATCTGCTTGACCAGGTTTTTGCCGCGCAGGCCCGCCTTGAGGACGATCTCCAGGTTTTCGCGGAGGTCGTCCTGACCTTCCACGTCTTCGAGGCTCATCTCGGTGTTGGTGATGATGGCCGCCAGGATGTTGTTGAAATCGTGAGCGATCCCTGCGGAAAGGGTTGCGATGGCTTCCATTTTCTGGGCGGTGCGCAATTGCTCTTCCAACTGGAGTTCGAGAGTGATGTCGCGCACCGAGGCGACGAAACTGGAGCCACTTTCCGTGAGGCCCCAGACCGGGGAGATGGTTGCCGCCACCATGTATTCGGTACCGTCCTTTTTGTGATTAGCATAGATCCCGCTGTGCACCTCTCCGGTCTGGATTGTTGCCTCCACCGCCTGGTAAAAATTGAGATTCCTCTTGTAGCATTCCAGGTTATGAATGGACTGACCGATCATTTTCTGGGTGGAAATTTCGCAGATCTTTTCGATGGCCGGGTTGCCGTATTGACAGATGCCCTCAGCGTCAAAGATGAGTACGCCTTCGGTTGCCTGCTCGATGACGGCAACCAAAACAGTCAGATCCTTCTGCCCCTTTTCCCGTGCGGCCTCTCCCCGGGAGGTTTTGATGCCAAATGACAGGTCTTCGGCGAGTTCTTCGAGGAGACTGATCTCCTCGCTGTTGAAGGCGTCAGCTTCATCGGCCAGGATGACTAGTGCGCCAAAGGTGTCTTTTGCCTCGCGCAATGGCAGCGCAATCGCCGACTGGTAGCCGTGCCTGATGGCTTCTTCCCGCCACAAACGGAACCGGGGGTCGGTCGGGATATGCTGGATGACCGTGGTCAGGCCGGTCCGAATGGTTGTTCCGGCCGGGCCCTGGCCGCGTTCACTCTCATCCCAGGTCGCCTGCACTGTGTCCAGGTAGCCGTCTTCGTGCCCCCAGTAGGCGACCGCCTGGATGCTTTTTCTTTCATCCTGCAGGGCAAAGCCGACCCAGGCCATGCGGTAGCCGCCCACCTTGACCACCGTCCGGCAGACTTTTTTGAGAATGTCCTGTTCGACTCTGTCGTGGGTGATGACCTTGTTGCAGCCACGAAATACCATCAGGGCGCGGATTACCCTGTGCATGGAATCCTGGTGGCGATCAATTTCAATTTCGTGGCGACGGATCAGCAGATAGAGGATATGTGCCGAGACAACGATAAATCCCCAGCTGTTGATGAGCTTGGCACGCTTCAGCCACTCCGGGTCGATGATGAGATTGATCAGGAAGGGCTCGGAAAAGAAGACCCAGAAACCGCCGAGCAGAGTATAGGTCAAGGCGATGGAAAAGGGATTCAGTGTCCTTTTGATAGGTGTCGGAATCATGTCGCCCCTCTTTTCCTTCAATCGTACTCCTGGAATCCTGGTTCCAAGCTGTCGATAAAAGGCGGTTGGTGTTTTTTAATTTGCACTATGTAAGGAAATAATAAAAAGGGTAGGTGTGTCAAGGGTTTATTTGTGTTTTGCGGTCTATGCTCCGGACGGTTGTCCGGACCACTTTCGGGAGGGCTCAGTTGCGCAGTCGGTAGCTTTTGCCGATCAGCAGGGCAGCCCAGGCGAACAGGCCTGAAGCCATGGCGAGACCCACGCAGAAAGAGGTGGCAAAAGACAGGTCCCCCGTGCCGAGCAGGGCATGGCGGAAGCCGTCAATCAGGTAGAAGAGCGGGTTCAGGTGCGAAAGGCCGGACCAGACCGGCGGCAGGATGGAGATCGGGTAAAAGACGCCGCCCAGATAGATCAGCGGCAGGATGATGAAGTTGGTGTACATGGCCAGGGCATCGAAATTGTTGGCGTAGATCGCTGCGATGATGCCGAACTGGGCGAACAGGAAACTGGCCAGGGCCGCCATCAACAGGGCGGAGAAGGGATGAGCCCAGGGCAACGGTGCAAACAGGGTCGAGATCAGCCAGACGATCAGGCCGACGGCCAGCCCCCTGATCATGGCCGCCAGGGTGTAGGCCAGGATGAACTGGGCAGGCGTGATCGGGGTGACCATCAGGTCGACGATATTGCCCAGGTAGCGCGACATGAACAGCGACGAGGCGACATTGGAAAAGGAGTTGTTGATGATCCCCATGAGGATCAGGCCGGGGATCACGAACTGGGCATATGAAAATCCTTCTACGACGTTGATGCGCTCGCCCAGGGTGGCGCCAAAGATAAACAGGTAGAGGGAGGCGGTGATCACCGGGGTGACGAGAGTCTGCGAAGCAACCCGCAGAAACCTGCGAATTTCCTTTTGCAGGAGGGTGTAGAAGGGCAGCCAGGAGATGAAAGGGCGCTCTGGAACGGGCTTCATGGCGTCTCCCCACCTGAGCTGCCGGCTTGCCGGGTGATCTGCAGGAAAACCTCCTCCAGACTGGCCCGCCGGGTTTCTAGGTCAACCAGCTCCAGGCCGAGTTGACACAGGGTGTGCAGTAGATCGCCGGAGGTCTGCCCGGGGGACAGCACGAGATTGATTTGCGTACCGCTCTCCGTCAGTTCAGCATGATACTCATGCAGTGCGGCGGGCAAATGTTCAAGCGGCATTGCCAGTCGGGCCAGGACGCTCTGCGTGCCGAGGCGTTGCAGTAGGGCCGTGGTCTCCTCCAAGGCGATCAGGTTGCCGTGGTTCATGATGGCGATCCGGCCGCACATCTGCTGAGCTTCTTCGAGGTAATGGGTTGTCAGCAGGATGGTCGTGCCCTGGCGGTTGATTTCTCGTACAAAATCCCACAGGGTCAGGCGCAGTTCGACATCGACACCGGCGGTCGGCTCATCAAGGATGAGCAGGCGTGGTTTGTGGATCAGTGCCTTGGCGATCATGAAGCGCCGCTTCAGCCCGCCGGACAGCTTGATCATAACCTTGTGCAGGTGCTCGCTGAGGCCGAGCCGCTCAATCAGGATGTTCCGCCAAGCCGGATCGTCGCGCACGCCATAATAGCCGGCATGAAACTTCAGGGCCTGATCAATTGTAAAGAAGTTGTCGATGACAATTTCCTGGTGCATGACGCCGACCGTGCTGCGCGTGGTCCGATATTCGCGCCGGTTGTCGTGGCCGAAAATTTCGATGTTGCCGGAGTCGATGCGGGTCACGCCGCCGATCATGTTGATGGTGGTGCTTTTGCCGGCACCATTCGGGCCCAGCAGGCCGAAGATCTCACCGGGCTGTATGGCGAAGGAAATGTCATTGACGGCAGGTTTTCCGTCGTAGCTTTTGGTCAGGTTCTGGATGGCGAGTGCGGGAACGGTCATTGCTGGGCCTTGCTCATGGTCATGAGGGACTGCAGTTCACATCCCCATTATGCCCAATCGGGCCCTTAAAGAAAAGGCCGGCTCCCGGATTATTCCTCGACGCGAGGACCTAAAGTCTCTTTGGTCAGTATGCCTGCCAGCAGCGCCAGCACAGCGCAGGCAAGCAATACAGAAAAAGCCTGCTGATAGCCAACCGCACTGAAATGACCATCAATTCGCCCCTGCCTTTCCAGGATCCAACCGAGCACCGGTTGAAACAGGGCTCCGCCGGCAAACGGGAAAAGATTCACCAGACCGATGGCTGTGCCGGAAATTCGGGAAGGGAAAAGCTCCTTGGCGGCAGAAAAGCCGATTACAACCGATGCGCTGGTGAACGCGCCCATTAAAAGGCAGAGCAGGTAAAGGGCGGGGAGCGCAAGACTGGCTGTTGCGAAGACCAGCAGGGCGGCAAGGCCGACCGTCACCAGGCTGGAGAGCAGCAGCACCGGCTTGCGCCCCTTGAAGACCCGGTTGGAGAGCCAGGTTTGCAGCGGGCTGCCGAAAATCAGGCCGATGGCCAGCATGGAGAGGACCTGTCCGGTCTGGACCCGGTCGAGCCCATAGATGTGCTTCAGATAGGGACCGCCCCAGAGGCCACCGAACGAGAAGAATACCGCTGACTGGAAGAAGAACCAGAGGGCCAGCGGCCAGAAGTGGCGGTGCGCGAGCACCTGTCGAACAGCATCAAGCAGCCGGGTTCTGGGAGTTGCGGTCGTTGCGTTCTGGCCGTTAATGGGCGTCCAACCGAGCTCCGCAGGGCGGTCGCGAACGATTGACCAAGTCAGCCCGGCCAGCAGCAGGGTCAGCCCGGCAACGATAATGAAGGCCAGACGCCACCCTAGCCAGCCGGTCAGCAGCGCCAGTGGAACTGCCGAGAAGAGTGAGCCGACGCCTCCCATAGCCAGCAGCCAGCCGGTCATGGTGGCGAATTCCTGCGGGCGAAACCATTCGGTCAGAATTTTCATAGTTGGAACGAACAGCATGGCGACGCCCAGCCCGACCAGGACCCTGCCGAATATGGCGACCCCGACTGAGGGGGACAAACCCATCAAAAGCGAGCCAACAAAAGCCACCACGGAAAAGAGCGCGATGGTGCGGCGTGGCCCCCAGGAGTCTGCGAGCAGGCCTGCCGGCAGCTGCATGATTGCATAGGGATAGAAATAGGCTGAGCCGAGCAGGCCGAGCAGTGCTCCACTGGTTTGCAGATCGTGCATCATGTCGACAGCGACCACTGCCGGACAGAGGCGGTGAAAGTAAACCAGGACATAGCCTCCGGCCAGAACTGCAAAAATCAGCCAACGATAATGGAGGGCTTCTGACCGGGCGCCGGGTGTCATTCGTTTTGCCCGGTGAAAATTGGAGGGCAGCGCCACCGGGGTTGCCTGGCACCTCTGGATCTCTTTGTTCATATTTGTTCCTGTGCGGGAAGCCCCTAGGAGCCTGTCATAGCGGAGGAGGTGAGTCGTCCGACAGCTCCATCCGTGTGGTTGCAATCGGCCTGTTGATCGCTTATCGATTGATATTATCGAAATAGGAGCTATCGGTAAAAATTCAATTGAGGCCTGTTTTTAACTGTTTTTACAGAAAAATTGCGCTAAAATCCAATTGAACTTTTAAATCATTATGTTCGATATAATCGAATGAAAGGTGGCAGCGGTGGAACTCTACCAGCTTAAATCCTTTGTGGCCATAGCACGAGAGCAGAACCTGACACGCACTGCAGAGCATTTGTGCCTGAGTCAGTCTGCACTTTCCAGTCAGATCAAGGCGCTGGAAGAGGATCTGGGCGTCGTGCTGTTCCGCCGTAGTTCGCGGGGGATGTTGTTAACCGAGCATGGCGAGTCCCTGCTGAGCCATGCCCAGGGCATCCTGGAGGCTGCCAGGGAGATGCGTCAGAAGGCGGCAGCCCTGACCAGGGGAATCGGTGAAACAGTGACGATCGGTCTCAATGTCGATCCGTCATTTTTGCGGGTTGGTGCAATCAATCGGCGGCTCTCTTTGCTGCATACCGACCTGAACGTCATTTTTCTTGCCAGCCAGACAATTAATACGGCTGGCCTGCTACGCCAGCGGCAGATCGATCTCGGTTTTTTCTATGGGGATACCTCCGATGCGGATATTGACCATGCGCTGATCTCGCAGGTCGACTTTTGCGTTGTTATACCGAACGGGTTGCTCAAGAGGGTGCAGGCGCGGGAGTGGGCTGAGCTCGCGGCGCTTCCCTGGATCTGGGCCGGTGGTGACAGTCCACCCTATTCGGTGTTGAACGAGCATTTCGAACGACGCCAACTGGTTCCCAATCAAGTGGTCACAACTGAGGATGAACATACTGTCAGGGAACTGGTCCTGGAGGGGCAGGGTGTTGCAGTGATGCGCGAGGAGGAGGCACTGCCCCTGGCAGAACAGGGTCATGTGGTCATCTGGGAACAGGGGAGGATGACCCTGCCGCTCAGCCTGGCATCCCTTGACAAGCGCAATGAAGAGAAGCGGATTCGTGCCGTTCAGGAGGCGGTCCGGCATATCTGGCAGGAACCGCGCGATAATCTCTGGGGGGACCTTCAGGACAAATGCTGGATTTAGTGAGACGGGAAAGCCCCGACTTAAAGCCTGAAAACAGTGATTGGTTGCTCACTGTCTACTCAGAGGAGGGATCAGCTGGATCCTGTTCGGTATCCTTATCAGCTGCTTCTTCCTCGCTGCTTTCCTCTTCCAAAGGCTTCTTGCCGAAGAACTTGGCAATCCAGATGCCGATTTCGTAGAGGATGAAAAACGGCAGGGCCAGAGCAGTCTGCGAAATCACGTCGGGAGGCGTCAGGACTGCACCGAACAGGAAGCCGCCAAGCAGGGCAAACTTGCGGTTGCGGGCCAGCAGCTTGTAATCGACGATGCCCAGGCGGGCCAGGAAGAAGATAACGATCGGCAGCTCGAAGACCAGGCCGAAGGCCAGCAGCAGTTTGCTCGACAGGGCCAGGTAGGATCCCATGGAGAGCATGGCGCTCATTTCGCCGGTGCCGGTGCCGAACTTGATCAGAAAAGTGAAGATGGTTGGAAAGACCAAAAAGAAGCCAAAGTAGGTTCCCACGCCGAAACAGAAGGAACTGGCGACGACAAAGGGTAAGACGTAATTTTTTTCATGCTTGTAGAGCCCGGGACCAATAAAGGACCAGAACTGCCAAAGAATGATCGGCAGGGCGACCAGCAGGCCCGCCAAGGCACCGACTTTCAAGTAGGTGAAGAAAGGTTCGGTCGCAGTGATGAAGACCAGGCTGCTGCCATCGGGAAGGGCGTTGCGCACCGGCTCAGCGATGTAGGAGAACATCTTTTCGGCAAAGCTGTAGCAAGCGAGAAAAGCGACCAGCCAGGCTCCGGCGGCAATCATCAGGCGTTTACGCAGCTCCTCGAGGTGCTGCATCAACGGCATCTGGGAATCTTCCATCGGCGGTTGCTGGGAATCACCCATCGTTGGATCCCTCGGAGGGGGCTGACGAGCCAGATTTTGAAGACAGATCCTTCGGCTCTGATGCCGGGCCGGACTTGACTTCCTCTCCGGAACTGTCTACATAGGGATCAGCCTTTGCTTCGGACGGGGGAGTGGGCTCGTCCTGGATCAGCTGCCGGCCGATGTCCTTCGGGGTGGGAACGTCACGGAAGGTTTGCTTCATCTCGTCAGTGGCGCGTTTGAATTCGCCGAGGCCGCGCCCCAGGGCCTTGGCCACGTCAGGCAGGCGCTTTGGACCGATCACGATCAGAGCGATGACCAGTATGAGCATAAGTTCGGGAAAGCCGATACCAAACATAAAATCACCAGAGAAAAATGTGGAATCAAACCCGGATCCTTAGTGAGCAACGGATCCATTAAAAAGAGAGCTGAGCATAGCCGTTCAACGGTGTTCTGTCAAGAGTCATATATATGGATAAGCATTTGACATATCAAGGTTTTTGCTCTAGGATACGGCTTCATTTCACACAGGAAAAGTGACTGACATGAATCAGGCAGAAATCATTCAGGAAATTCGTCGGCTGGCGTCAGAGCGGGATGCCTTGATCCTGGCCCACAATTATCAACGTGACGAGATCCAGGCCCTGGCCGATATCACCGGGGATTCTTTGGCCCTCTCCATGGAGGCCGAGAAAACCGATCGGCAGGTTATCGTTTTTTGTGGCGTGCACTTCATGGCCGAGAGTGCCGCGATTCTGGCGCCGCAGAAGACCGTTCTTTTACCCAGGCCTGATGCCGGCTGCCCGATGGCTGACATGGTGACGGCCGAGAGCCTGCGCCGGGTCAAGGCACAGCATCCCGGCGTGCCCGTCGTGACCTACGTCAACTCGAGTGCCGCAGTCAAGGCGGAAAGTGATATCTGCTGTACCAGCGCCAATGCAGTACGGGTGGTCAATTCCCTGGCCGAGCCGGAAGTTCTGCTGGTCCCCGACCGCAACCTGGGGCGCTATATCGCCAAACACACCGACAAGGTCTGCCATTTCTGGGAAGGCTATTGCCCGACCCATGACCGCTTTACGCTCAGCGATCTGGAGAAGGCTCTGGCGGAGCATCCCGGCGCCCTGTTCATGGCTCACCCCGAATGCCCCCCGGAAATTCTCGAACGGGCTGATCACATCTGCTCTACCACCGGCATGTACGATTATGCCCGCGCAAGTTCAGCAAAGAAATTCATTGTCGGTACTGAAGACGGGATCCTCTACCGGCTCCGCAAGGAAAATCCGGACAAGGAGTTTATCCTGCCGACCACGCGCCTGGTTTGTCCCAATATGAAGCTGACGGCGCTTGAGGACATCCTCAAGGCTCTGCAGACTATGGAGCCGCGCGTCACGATTCCCGAAGAGATTCGTATCCCGGCCAAACGAACGCTTGATCGCATGTTGGCCGTTCCTCGCGACTGAGACCTCCTGCGAAAAATCCGGACGGGGGTGCGCTAGCAGCGTGCCCCCGTCGATTTTGTCGCATCCTGACTGATGGAAGAACCTGCCGTTCAACAACATAGCCTGAGCAGCCTTCTGGGCAGCCTGGCCGGGTCGACCAGTCTGCGGACGGAAGTTCTGGGCCTGAATGCCAGCAGTATGGCCTGGATGGCTGCCGGACTGCTCGCAGACAACCAGCAACCTCTGGCGATCCTGGCTGCCGACCAGGCCGCCGCCCAGCGCCTGTGCCAGGCCCTCGGCTTCTTTCACGGCAATCAACAAGAAGTCTGCCTGTTCCCCCATTGGGAAGTGGACCCCTACACTCCGCTCAGCCCCCATCCCGAAATCGAAGCAACCCGCATGGCGACGCTCGCCGCCCTGTCAACCGGGCGGGCACGGGCTGTTGTGACGACTGTGCCGGCGATCCTGCAACGGATCATGCCGCGGCCGGTCCTGGCCGACCTCTATCTTCACCTGGTCACGGGACGGGAGTATGTGCGACACGACCTTCTGGAGAGACTTTCCGAACTTGGCTACATGCGGGTGCCGCTGGTTGAAGATCGAGGCAGCTATGCAGTCCGCGGTGATCTGATCGATATCTACCCGCCGTCTTTCGAGCAGCCGGTTCGCCTGGCATTCTTCGGCGACGAACTGGAGGAAATCCGCTGCTTCAGTGTTGCCACCCAGCGCTCCGATCAGCAGAGGCTGGAGGTTCTGGAGCTGGTCCCGGCCCGGGAAATGGTGCTGGCAGGCAAACATCTGTCAACCTTCTGCGCACGGCTCAAGGAGCGCTGCGACGACCTGGAACTGCCGCGCAGCCAGCGTGAAGCATTGCTGGACGAAGTCCGTGAAGGTTTGCTGGCTCCCGGCCGTGAATCCCTGCTGGCGCTCAACTACCCGGGACTGGAATGCCTGTTCGATTACCTGGGCAAGGTCCGCTGGCTGCTGCTCGACCCGCCTGCCATTGCCAGTGCCGCCGATGAGTTTGCCGAGGCGGTCAGGACCGGAGAAGATCGTCTGCGTGGATTGAATGAGCCGTATGTCCCGGCGGCCGATTTCTATCTGACGCCGGAAGATCTGGAGCGGCAGTTGGCCTCCTCGCAACGGATTGAGCTGGCTGATGTGCAGGTTTACCAGCTGGACCAGGACCATCCGGTCTATCGAGTGCAGGTGCAGGGCAATGCCGAACTGCGCCCCGACCATTCGGCCCATGACGGGAGCTATGCCTACCTGTTTGATCGTTTGCAACAGTGGATCCATGATGATTGGCGGATTCTGCTGGTCTGTCATCAGCAGGGCCAGGTTGAGCGCCTGCTTGACCTATTTGAAACACGCCAGGTTGCTGCACGCTGGCAGCCGCAAATGGTGGGCACTGCGGAACTGCAGATGGGGGTGACTGTCACCCTGGGCAAGCTTCCGGTGGGTTTTCGTCACGCGGAGGAAAAGCTGGCCGTCCTGACTGATGACGAGATCTTCGGTGCGCGGACCCATCGTCGGATCAAAAAGGACAGGCGCGTTTTCGATTCTTCGCTGGCGGATCTCAAGGAAGGAGACCATGTGGTTCATGCCGATTACGGCATCGGCCGTTATCATGGGCTGCTACACTTGGTCACCGGCCAGGTGGAGGGGGATTTCCTGCATCTCGAATATGCTGGCGACGACCGCCTCTACCTGCCCGTCGAACGGATTGAGAAAGTCCAGAAATACCTGGCCGACAGTGAGCGCCCGCGTCTCGACAAGATGGGGGGCGGAGGCTGGGACAAGGCCAAGTTAAGGGCGCGGGCCGCCGTTGAGGAACTCGCTCGCGACCTGCTGCAGGTCCAGGCCCGGCGCCAGATGGCCAAGGGCTTCCGCTATACCCCTCCGGACCCTCTGTACCGGGAGTTTGAGGCGGCCTTCCCTTACGAAGAAACCCCTGATCAGCAGAGTGCCATCGATGCGGTGCTTGAAGACATGCAGTCCGAGCAGCCGGTGGACCGCCTGGTCTGCGGCGATGTCGGTTACGGAAAAACGGAAGTGGCCCTGCGTGCCGCCTTCAAGGCTGTTCTCGACAGCAAGCAGGTCGTGGTGCTGGTGCCGACCACGGTGCTGGCGCGGCAGCATATGGAAAGTTTTCAGCAGAGATTTACCGACTACCCGGTGACCGTTGATATGCTCTCCCGCTTCCGGACGCCAGCCGAACAGAAGCAGGTGCTGCGCCGTGCGGCAGCGGGTGAAATTGATATCCTGATCGGTACGCACCGGCTGCTGCAGCGCGATGTGACCTTCAGGGACCTGGGCTTGATCATCGTGGATGAAGAACAGAGATTCGGCGTGGCTCACAAGGAGCGGCTCAAGAAAATGCGGGCCGAAGTCGATATCCTGACTTTGACGGCGACGCCGATCCCGCGCACCCTGAACCTGAGCCTGGCGGGTTTGCGCGACCTCTCGATCATCGATACGGCGCCGGTGGATCGTCAGGCGATCCGGACCTATGTCACCCGCTTCGACGAGGACCTGATCCGCGATGCGATCAGCCGCGAATTGCGGCGTGGCGGCCAGGTCTATTTCGTCCATAACCGGGTGCAGTCGATTGATGCCATGGCCGAATTCCTGCAGACGTTGGTACCGCAGGCCAAAATTGGC
>DAOVNV010000230.1 GCA_030630015.1 Desulfuromonadales bacterium
ATAAATCATATATCTTAATTCGTCTACCACAAACAGATACACACATCAAAGAAAGGTATCGCCCCCTACTACTACACCGGTTGGCATGAACCCGCTTCGGAAATGCAGTTCCTCGTCAACCAGGCCAAATTCGACGGACTGCCGCCGCATCTTCAGGCCATCCTCACCAACGCGATGAAACTGGCCGCCTACGACATGTACTCTCAGATCACGCACGTCAGCGCGGAAAACTGGGCAACAATCCAGCAGGATTACCCGAACGTCAAGATCCGTACATTCCCGAAGGAGATCATCGCCAAACTGAAAGAGGAAAATGTCAAACTGGTTGATGCCGAAGCGGCCAAGGATCCCCTTTTCAAGGAGATCCTCGAGTCGCAGCGGAGCTATATGACCAAAGCGCGCGAATGGACGAAGATTGCTGACTACGCTTATCTGAAAGATAATATCAAGGAATAAACGTTCGGACTTTTAATCGGTCGGAATTGGAACAGGGACAGAATAAAAATTCTGTCCCTGTTTTTTTGTGGTGAGGTAACCCGCCTTCGCCGCAACTTCGGCGTGGCAAGCTGTCTCAGGTTCTCATGGGACTGTCCCCACCTTAAAAGCAGTGCTGTAACGAAAGAGCTAAGCAGGATCAACAATCTGGTCACAAAGTCTTTAGCGGTTCGGCAAACTGACCACGTCGCCCTGCGCGGTTCGGACCCGGATCGTCTCTCCCGTCTCCACCAGGCTGCCACGCGTCAACTCAACCTTCCCCTCCCCGCCCGGCGGGTCGACCATGTAACTGGGGATTCCCAGGCCGGACACGCGGCCGCGCAACGACTCAACCACTTCCAGTCCACGTTCTACCGGCACCCGAAAATGTGTGGTGCCCTTGGCCAGGTCCATCTGGTGCAGGTAGTAGGGTCGCACCCGCATCGCCAGGAGTCCGCGGCACAAATCTGACATCGTCCCAGGGTCATCGTTTACGCCGCGCAGCAGGACGGTCTGGTTCCCGAGGGGGATCCCGACATCGGCCAGGCGGGAACAGGCTTGCAAAGACTCCGGGGTCAACTCCCTCGGATGATTGAAATGGGTGTTGATATAAAGGGGATGCAGTCGCGACAGGCTATCACAGAGCTCCGTAGTAATCCGTGCAGGGAGCGTAACGGGAACCCGCGTGCCGATACGTACGATCTCGACATGCGGGATGCGCCGCAGACGTGACAGACAGTCAACCAGGTGATAGTCATCCAGCAGAAGCGGGTCGCCTCCGGTCAGAATCACATCGCGGATGCCCGGTTGCCGAGCGATGTAATCAATGCCCTCACTGACCTGATCATCAGAGAAGCAGAGAGCAGGCCGACCAATCCGGCTCTTGCGGGTGCAGAACCGGCAGAAACCTGCACAGGTACCGGAAACCATCAACAGCGCCCGGTCCGGGTAGCGGTGTACCACTGCCGGAACCGGCGTGAAAGCTGACTCGTTGAGCGGATCTTCGAACAACTGATCCGGCACCAGTTCAAGCGGATCGGGCACACACTGCCGCCAGATCGGGTCGCCCGGCGCCTCGATCAGGCTCAGGTAATACGGCGTGATCAGCATCGGGTAGCGCTCGGCAACAGCTTGCAGGGGAACAGGATCAATATCGAAATGCGCCGCCAGTTGTTCGGGTCGGGTGATGCTCGCCGCCAGTTGTCGTTGCCAGGAGTTCAAATCCATGATCACTCAGTAAAACCAGGTAGGAGCGGTCTTCAGACCGCGAAAGATTCGCGGCCGGGAGGTCGCTCCTACAGTGTCAACCTTCCGAGCCAGGGGCAGCTTGCCACGCCATAGCTTTAGCGACGGCGGGTCCCGGCCTTCTGAAAGAACCACGTCATCACAACCAACCCCATCAGAACAAGATCACGCAGCAGGGCCGCACCAGGACTCGTACTCGATCCGCCAGTCGGATCGAAACAGCCGCAGTCGATCTCCAAGCCCCTCATCAAAACCAACACCAGTGCCGCCATGAAGCCGAGGTTGAATACGCCCAGCACCAGCAAGGCGGGACGGATCCGCAGGTTCAGCAGCAGCATGGCTCCGCAGAGCAGCTCGATATAGGGCAGAGTGGCCGCAACCAGGTAGTTCAGCGTATAAGGCAGGAGCTGGTACGCAGCAACCTGTCCGGCAAAACCGGTCACATCACTGGCCTTGATCCAGCCTGCGTACAAAAAGACAGCGCCGAGGACAAGCCGTCCCGCGTGAAACAACAGACGCCCGGCGATCTTCATGGCGCCCCGCTTTCGACCGGCAGCCCGGCATCGCGCCATTCGGGAAAACCGCCTTCGTAAACACGGACATCAAGATAGCCATCGGCAATCAGGGCCAGCGCCAGGTCAAAAGAATCGGGACAACTGTAGCCGCTGCAATACGTGATGATGGTTCGGTCCAGAGAAACCTGCTTGCGAAATTCCGGAGAGAGCCTGTCCAGCTCAAGCAAGGGCAGCGAACGTGCTCCGGCAATATAGCCGAGCTCATAGATATCCCCGGGACGGGCATCAACCAGCACGGCGCCCTCTGCGACCAGGTCTTCGATCTCGGCAAGCATGACTGGCAGCGGGGCACCGCCGGGATCAAAAGTGTCTTCGGCTGTTTGCCCGGTGGCGGCAAGCTTGCCTTCAAACACATCAAGGACCAGTTGATAATTGACTGAAAGGCCGAGCAGGCAGGCACAGGCGATCAGCACCAACGCCTCAAGAAGAAGGGATCGAAAATCCTGCATAATTTCTACTCGTCGGGAGAAACGTCCATTTGTGGGGCAAGGTTCCCGAGCATTTCATGCAGCCGCCCGACCTCCTTGACCAGTTCATCGATACGCGAGTTGGCTTGGGTCAATTCATCATTCAACTCGTCGAGCAGCATGGCCTGATGAGAATAACGCGTTTCCAGGTCCACAAAACGCTCTGAGAAGTCTTCCATAGATAACCTCCAGGATGCGCCACATGCTACCAGAAGCGTTGAGTCGAAGCAATCAGGCCGGAAAATTGATGGCTGCGCATCAGTGAACCCTCGGTCTAGCGACAACGACTGTGCTACTACCTTTGCTACACATGGTGTGGGGCGCCTTTGACTTTAAACCTTTAAAGGCATCTCACGCCCGTTCGCTTGTGTCCGCAGCCTATCGTTGCGGAGGATGCTTTGCTCACTCGAGTACGCAGAGGACGCAGAGTAAACAAAATCTAAACCCAGGGGCTTTGGTTTAAACATTTGCATCAAGGTTTTCCCTGCGTGCCCTGCGAGCTCTGCGCGAGATGCTTTTGACTTTCCCTAGCATTTCCCATCCAGCG
>DAOVNV010000142.1 GCA_030630015.1 Desulfuromonadales bacterium
ATAAGGCTGTCGGCCAGGATGCCGGGCTCGGTGCCGGCTGTGGCAAACTGGATGTTTCCATTACCGGGGACCTTGATCAGGCTCTCGAACCAAGCGATGTCCTGATCGATTTCACCTGGCCCGAAGTCACCATGCAGAACCTCGCCAAATGTGTAAGTCTTGGCAAAGGCATGATCATCGGTACAACAGGGCTCACCTTGCAGCAGCGCTCGGAGATTGAGAAAGCCGGCAATTTCATCCCGATCGTTTTTGCCCCCAACATGAGCGTCGGCGTCAACGTCTGCTTCAAACTTCTCAAGGAACTGGCGGCAAGCCTTGGTGAAGACTTCGATGTGGAAATCGTCGAACTCCATCACAACAAGAAGAAGGATGCCCCCTCTGGCACAGCGGTCCGCATGGGAGAAGTTGTCGCTGAAGCTCTCGGCCGCGACTACAGCAAGGCGGCAAACTACCACCGTGAAGGCATGTGTGGTGAACGCACTCGGGAAGAGATCGGCATGCAGACGGTGCGCGGCGGCGATATCGTCGGCGAACACACCGTCTATTTCATCGGCATGGGCGAACGCATCGAATTGACCCATCGCGCCATGAACCGCGACATGTTTGCCCGTGGAGCGATCCGTGCCGCAAAATGGCTTGGTGAAAAACAGGCCGGACTCTACGATATGCAGGATGTGCTTGGCCTGAATGAATAATCAGCTTTTCCGATGCCGAGAAACCCGGCACAATTCAAGGAGAGCACAGATGAAAAAAGCAGTTATATTCCTGATGATCGCCCTCATCGCCCTGCTCTGCAGCTGCGAAACCATGAGCGGCTTCGGCAAAGACGTTCAGAAAGCCGGCGAATGGGTTGAAAAAAAAGCAGACTGACCCCTAACAAATAGTAGAGGTTAAAGACTCCAATGGCACGCATTAACGATTCTTATCTCAAGCTGAAAGCTGGCTACCTGTTCCCAGAAATTGGCCGCCGGGTCAAGGAATTTACCGATGCCAATCCCGCGACCCAGGTCATCCGCCTCGGCATCGGCGACGTCACTCTGCCCCTGGCACCAGCAATCCTCAAGGCTTTCCATGACGGCGTGGATGACATGTCGCGCGGTGCAACCTTTCACGGCTACGGCCCGGAACAGGGCTATGACTGGCTCTCGCAAATTATTATCGACAAAGCCTACAAACCGCTCGGCGTCGACCTGAAGACCTCGGAAGTTTTCATCTCCGACGGGTCCAAGTGCGACAGCGCCAATATCCTCGACATCTTCGACCTGGGCAACAAGGTTGCCATCTGCGACCCGGTCTACCCGGTCTACAATGACACCAACGTCATGGTCGGCCGCACTGGTGAAGCGGATGATCAAGGGTACTATGCCGGCATCCATTACATGCCCTGCACCGGCGCCAACAACTTCACCCCGGCGATCCCGGACGAGAAGGTCGATGTCATCTACCTGTGCTACCCGAACAACCCGACCGGCGCCGTTGCCACCAGGGACGATCTGAAAAAGTGGGTCGACTACGCCCGTGCCAATGATGCGGTCATCCTGTTCGACGCCGCCTACGAGGCATTTATCACCGAGGCGGACATCCCCCATTCGATTTATGAGATCGACGGCGCCCGCGAGTGCGCTATTGAGTTCCGCTCCTTCTCCAAGACCGCCGGCTTCACCGGCGTACGCTGCGGCCTGACCGTCGTCCCGGAAGAGTTGACAGGCACCACTGCCGACGGCGAGAAGTACAGCTTCAACAAACTCTGGAACCGCCGCCAGACCACCAAGTTCAATGGCGTCTCCTACCCGGTACAGAAAGCCGCAGCCGCGGTGTACTCTGAGGAGGGCTGGGCTCAGGTCAGGGAAGTCATCGACTACTACATGGAAAATGCCCGCATCATCCGCGAAGGGCTGACCGCCGCCGGCATCACCTGTTTTGGCGGGGTCAATGCACCCTACATCTGGCTGGAAACTCCGGAAGGCATGAGCAGCTGGGACTTTTTCGACAAACTGCTCAACGAATGCCACGTTGTCGGTACTCCCGGCAGCGGCTTCGGGCCGAGCGGTGAAGGCTACTTCAGGCTTTCCGCGTTCGGTGACCGTCAAAACGTGGTAGAAGCCGTCAAACGCATTGAACAGAAATGGGGCAAATAACCCCATAACGGAATTCATTATGAACCTGTTTGAAAAGCTGGAACAAGCCATCACCGAAGAGTACGAAGAGGGCGAACTCCCGGAATTCCTACTGGAATCACTCTACGCTGTCGCCCGCAACCAGCAGAACTATGCCGGCAAAGAGGAGACGGTTGAGTTACTTCTCAGCCAGATCAAGGATTTCGAGCTGTTCGCGGATGCCGGCTGTTTCAAGGGCGGGTTCGATACGGATGACCTCAAAAAAACTCTTGCCCTGCTGGAAGGATAGCTATGGGCGCAATTCATATTCGAAAGGGAGTCACGATGAAAAGATTTGCCCTGTTGGCACTTGCATTGCTGTTGGTTTTGCCCCAATTTGCCGCGGCAGCGGATGCAAGCGACAAACAGATCAAGACCGGCTTCATCTATGACGGGCCGGTGGGTGACGCCGGCTGGACCTATGCCCACGGTGAAGGCCGCAAACAGATGGAAACTCTCACCTTTGTCGAGCCGTCGACTTACATTGAATCGGTCCCTGAAGGGGCCGAATCAGCCCGGATCATCACCGGCTTAGTCCGCAAGGGGCACAACCTGGTCTTTACCACCAGCTTCGGTTACATGGACGCGACTCTCGAGGTCGCCAAGCGCTACAAGGACGTGGTCTTCATGCACTGCTCCGGCTACAAGAGCGCCGAAAACGTCGGCAACTATTTCGGCCGCATGTATGAACCGCGCTACCTGTCCGGCATCGTCGCCGGCAAAATGACCAAGACCAATGTGATCGGCTATGTCGCCGCCTTCCCGATCCCCGAAGTTATTCGTGGCATCAACGCCTTCACTCTCGGCGTTCAGAGTGTCAATCCGAAAGCCGAAGTCCGCGTCGTCTGGACCCAGACCTGGTTCGATCCGGGCATTGAGCGCGATGCTGCCGACAGCCTGCTCGACGTCGGTGCTGATGTGCTGGCCATGCACCAGGACGCCCCGGCAACCATGCAGGCAGCTGAAGCACGTGGCGCCTACGTTATCGGCTACAACTCGGATATGCGCTCTTTTGCTCCCAACGCCTTTCTGACTGCTCCCGTTTGGAACTGGGGACCGCTCTATTCAAAAGTTGCCCAGGAAGTCAAGGACGGCACCTGGAAATCGGAATCGATCTGGTGGGGCATGAAACAGGACCTGGTGCAGCTTGCTCCGATCAGCGCCAAAGTTCCTGCCGATGTGCAGCAACTGGTCCAACAAAAAGCAGACGCGATCAAATCCGGCAGTCTGCATCCCTTCGCAGGCCCGGTCAAGGACCAGGACGGCAAGGTCCAGGTGGCAGCCGGCAACACCCCCAGCGACGGTGACCTGCTCGGTATGAGCTATTTCGTCGAAGGTGTCCAAGGGACAATTCCCAAGTAATCATTCCTGACGAGGAAGACAGAGCACGCACTGTAAGTATTCACAGTGCGTGCTCGTTTCTTTGGTGCCTATGCCAGATCTACTGCAGATCAAGCATATCCGCAAGACCTTCCCCGGCGTGATTGCCCTGGATGACGTTTCCCTGTCCATTGCACCGGGTGAGATCCATACCCTGCTCGGGGAAAACGGCGCCGGGAAAAGCACCTTGATGAATGTGCTGACCGGGCTCTACCGTCCCGACCGGGGTGAAATCCGTTTTGACGATGATCCGGTCCAGTTCGACAGTCCTCGTGATTCCCTCGCCATGGGCATCGGCATGGTTCATCAGCATTTCATGCTGGTCCCGGCCCACAGCGTTTTCGAAAATATCCTGCTGGCACTCGACAAGGTCCCCAACTTCTACTCACGCAAGCAGTTCAAGCAGCTGGTCCAGAATGTTCTCGATGAATTCGAGCTTGACCTGGACCTGGATACGCCGGTCTGGAAGCTTTCTATCGGCGCTCAGCAATGGATCGAACTGATCAAACTGCTCGTGCGCGACTGCCGTCTGCTCATTCTGGATGAGCCGACCGCCGTCCTGACCCCGCAGGAAAGTGCCCGTCTCTTCCTGGTCTTGACCAGGCTGCGCGATCAGGGCAAAAGCATTCTGTTCATCTCCCACAAGATGCGCGAGGTGATGGAAATCTCCAATCGGGTCACCGTCCTCAAAAAGGGTCGCAGCCTGACGACCCTGCGACGAGGCGAATACGATGAAAAGCTCCTCGCCTCCCTGATGATCGGCGAAGACCAGATTCCCGAATGGGAAAAATCTACCAACAACGGGGAACAGCTGGTTCTGGAGATCAAGGACCTTTCCGTGCGCAACGATCGCGGCCTGGCCGACCTGGACAATTTCAACATGAAACTGTATCGAGGCCAGATCCTCGGCATCGCCGGCGTGGCCGGCAACGGCCAGAAAGCCCTGGCCGAGGTTCTGACCGGCCTGCGCGAGGCCTCCGGCGGCAAGATCCTGGCCGGGGACCGGGACATTACCAACAGCACTGCAAAAAGTTCCTACATCGCCGGCATCGCCCATATCCCGGAAGATCGTAAAAGCATCGGCATCGCTCCCGATATGACGGTTGACGAAAACCTGATCATGAAAAGCTTTACTTCCAGCGCGTTTCGACGCTGGATCTTCCAGGATCGCGCCGCCATTCGCAGTAACGCCGCTGAAAAAATCGACCAGTTTGCCATCAAGGCCGGCCCAGCCGGCACCCCGGTTCGCTACCTGTCCGGCGGCAATATCCAGAAAGTCATCATCGCCCGCGAACTTTCCGAGAAGCCGACTGTTCTGGTTGCCCTCTACCCGACCCGCGGCCTGGATATCGGCAGTGCCGAGTACGTTCACAAGGTCGTCGTCGACGGTGCAGAGGAAGGAATGAGCACAATATTGATTTCTGAAGACCTTGACGAACTGCTTAAACTTTCCGACCAGATCGTTGTTATGTTCCGCGGTCGCCTGGTCGGTTGCGTCGACCCGCGCCAGACCAGCCGTGAAGCAATCGGCCTGTTGATGAGCGGCGAGGTGCAGACATGAAACTGGTCGCGGAAAAACGTGAGATTTCCTCGCGACTGTTCCGGTTCAGTGCGCCGATCATCTCGATCCTGGTGGCCCTGTTCGTCGCCGGTTTTCTGCTGCTGGCTGCCGGGGTCAACCCGCTGCAGGCCTACCTCGAAATCTTGCAGGAATCTCTCGGCTCGAGCTACGGCCTTTCGGAAACCCTGGTCAAGACCACGCCGCTGATCTTCGCCAGCCTCGGTGTTTCAGTTGCCTTCCGGATGCAGATCTGGAATATCGGCGCCGAGGGGCAGATTTACATGGGGGCCTGTGGCGCATCCTGGGTCGCCCTGTTCTCCGGGATCGAGAACCATGTCCTGATGATCACCGCCATGTTCCTGGTCGCCTTCCTGTTCGGCGGTCTGTGGGCCGGGGTTGCCGGGTTGTTGCGCGCCCGCTGGAAGGTCAACGAAGTTATCGTGACCCTGCTGATGAACTACATCGCCATCCTCGGAGTCGACTACCTGATCTACGGACCATGGAAGGACCCCAAAGGCTTTAATTTCCCGCTGACCGCTCAATTCAGCGATGCAGCCCGCCTGACGGAATATTTTGATACCCGCCTGCATAGCGGTTTCTTCCTGGCCCTGTTCTGCGCCCTGATCCTCTATCTGTTCATGGAGCGCACCGTGTGGGGCTACGAAATCAAGGTCATCGGCAGCAACCCGAAAGCGGCCCGTTACGCCGGAATGCGGACCGGCCTGGCAATCTTTGCCGTACTGTTTTTAAGCGGTGCTATTGCCGGCATCGCCGGCTTCAGCGAGGTTGCCGGGCTACAGCATCGCCTGCAGCACGGCATCTCGCCCGGCTACGGCTATACAGCGATCATCATTGCCTGGCTGGCCAAGCGCAGCGCCCTCGGGGTTGTGATCGTCTCGTTCCTGATGGGGGTTTTGCTGGTCGGCGGCGACAGTCTGCAGCTTTCGTGGCAACTGCCGGTCGCTTTTGTCTATGCTTTCCAAGGCTTGATCCTGTTCTTCCTGCTCGCTTCGGACTTCTTTATTCAGAACCGACTGCGACTGATCCGGGAGGAACATCATGCTTGAGATTCTACTGGACGCAACGGTACGGGCGGGTACGCCGATTCTGTTCGCAACCTTGGGAGCAATCATCAACGAACGCGCCGGTATCATCAACCTCGGTATCGAAGGCCTGATGTTAATCGGCGCCCTGGCCGGCTTTGCCGGAACCCAGGCGAGCGGGTCGCTGTTGATCGGGGTGGTTGCAGCTTTTGCTGCCGCCTTGATCGCCGGCAGCATTCACGGCTTCATCACTGTGCAGCTGCGCGGCAACCAGATTGTCAGTGGCCTGGCCCTGACCATGTTCGGCATCGGGATTACCGCCCTGTTCGGGCGCAGCATGGTCGGCTTGACTATCGATGGCTTTGAAAGGGTTGCCATCCCCGGTTTGAGTGGACTGCCTCTGGTTGGCAAAGCCTTTTTCAGTCAGGATCTGCTGATCTATTTCAG
>DAOVNV010000129.1 GCA_030630015.1 Desulfuromonadales bacterium
ATCCGGGCGTTGCAGTGCACGCCGAGCTGTTCAAGCCGGACATGCTGGCGGTTGCGGGCCGCTTCGACGCGGCTGCGGATGGCAGCACTCGCTTCAACCGGGGCCGTATCGGTCAGATCCTGATGATTGATGCGCGGCACTTCGATATGCAGGTCGATGCGATCCAGCAATGGCCCTGACAAGCGGGTGCGATAGCGTTGCAGCATCGGCGGGGTGCAGCTGCACTCGTGCTGTGGGTCACCGAGGAACCCGCACGGACAGGGGTTCATAGCGGCGATCATCATGAAGGTCGCCGGGTAGGTCAGGCTCTGGGCGGCGCGGCTGATGCAGACCTGACCGTCTTCCAGCGGCTGGCGCAGCATCTCGAGGACGTTCTTCTTGAATTCGGGAAGTTCATCGAGAAACAGCACGCCGTTGTGCGCCAAGGAGACTTCCCCCGGCTTGGGGTGGGTGCCGCCACCGATCAACCCTGCGTCTGAGATGGTGTGATGGGGGCTGCGGAAGATGCGCCGGGTGATCAGTGCCTGCCCACTGGGCAACAGTCCCATGATCGAGTGGATCTTGGTAGTTTCAAGGGCTTCTTCAAAGGTCTGGGGCGGCAGGATGGTCGACAGGCGCCGGGCCAGCATGGTCTTGCCGCTGCCCGGCGGGCCGACCATCAGCAGATTGTGCCCGCCGGCCGCGGCGACTTCGAGGGCGCGTTTGACATGGGCCTGGCCGCGCACCTCGGCAAAATCGAGGTCCTCCTCGACAGCCTTTCGAAACAGCTCCTCGATATCAACACGAAACGGTTGCAGTGAACTGTTCCCGGTCAGAAAGTCGACGACCTCGCCCAAGGTGGTCACCGGAAAAACCGGCAAGGCATCCACTAGACTGCCTTCTCTGGCATTGTCTTCCGGCAGGATCAGCCCCTCCAGGTTCCAGGAGCGTGCGGCGACAGCGACCGGCAGCACCCCGCGCACCGGCTTGATGCGGCCATCCAGGGACAACTCGCCCATGAACAGGTAGCGCTCGGCACGTTCAACCGGAATAACGCCAGTCGCGGTGAGCAGGCCGATCGCCATTGGTAGATCGAACGAGGCGCCCTCTTTGCGGATGTCGGCCGGAGCCAGGTTGATGGTGATGCGTCGGTTGGGAAAGTCGTAGCTGGAATTCTTGATGGCGGACTTGACGCGGTCCTTGCTTTCCTTGACCGCGCCTTCCGGCAGGCCGACCGTGGAAAACTGTGGAAGACCCTGGGCGATGTCGACTTCGACTTCGACGGGATAGGCATCGATGCCTATCAACGCGCCGGATAAAACCCTGGCGAGCATATGTCCCTCCTGAGGTGAATTACAAGGCCCTCTTCTCAAGCGAAAAGGGCAATACATGTCAAACGATTATACCGACAGCGACCAGAATAAGGGCACCGTCAAGAAAGCGCAATCCCCGGTTATTCGAACTCATCCAGGTACTTCTCGGTAACGATGGCGGCAACCGCTCCGTCGCCGACCGCTGTAGCGATCTGCTTGAGGATCTTCTTGCGCACGTCGCCAGCCGCGAACACACCGGGCATCGAGGTGCGGCAATCCGGGTCGGTCATGATATAGCCCTCCGGATCGAGTTCGAGGATGTCGGCGAGAAAATGCGCCTTCGGCGTGACGCCGATGGCGACGAACATGCCGGCTGTTTCCAGAGTTTGGCTGCTGCCGTCCTTGAGGTTGGTCAGTTCCAGGTGAGTCACACCCGAGTTGTCACCGATGATCTGCTCGACGGAGCTGTCCCAGACCGGTTCGATCTTTTCATTGGCAAAGATCCGGTCTTGCAGGACTCTGGTGGCGCGCAGTTCGTCACGCCGGTGAATCAGATAGACCTTACTGGCAAAGCGGCATAGAAAGAGAGCTTCCTCGGCAGCAGTGTCGCCGCCGCCGATAATGGCAACCGGTACATCGCGGAAGAACGCACCATCGCAGGTCGCGCAATAGGAAACACCCCGTCCGGTGAACTCGGTTTCGTTGGGGATTCCCAGTTTCTTCGGTTCGGCGCCGGTGGTGATGATCACCGCTCTGGTCCGAACCTGCTTGCCGTCCACAGTGACAACCTTGATTTCGCCCTCGTCAACCAGGCTTTCGACTTCGCCTGTGACCACTTCGAGACCAAACTCCTGGCAGTGCTCTTGAAAGCGGATCATCAGGTCGGGTCCGTCGATCCCGCCCGGAAACCCGGGATAATTCTCTACCTTGGTGGTGGTCATGACCTGGCCGCCCAGGATCATGCGTTCGACCAGCAGGGTTTTCAGCTTGGCGCGCGATGTATAGAGCCCGGCAGTCAATCCGGCCGGGCCGCCGCCAACGATCAGTACGTCATAAAGTGTTTCCGTCATTGTCCAACCTCCGTGAAAAATCACCAATAAACATAGCACAGCCGCATGCAAAAGAAAATGGATTCAACTGGCTAGTAAAACTTTTGGGAGGCTTGATTTCGGTCTTCCCAGAGCCTAGAATGAGCAGAGATTGTTTTCGGCTATTGCCGCACCACTTTTCCAAGACCCTCTAGGGGCTCGATTATGCGCCGTTTGGTAAAACCGCTGTTCTGGATTTTGATATTTGTTCTTCTGCTGGTCGGTCTGGACCAGTTTCTGGTGCGGACTCCTCCTGTCCATCCGGCTCATGCGGCGCTGAGCGAGTTTTATCGTGATTTCAGAAGCCGTTTGTTCTCGGTCATCGTGATCCAGGAATCGAATGCGCCGCAAACGGTCGAAGCAGTGATCGAAAAGAAACGGCAGCCTGCTGGTGCGGCGGCTCCCGCGCCAGCCCCGGCCAAAACGCCTGCACCGCAAAGCAGCGGGCGATTCGTTTACGCTGATGCCCAGGGTGTGTTGCAGTTTGCCGATTCGCTGGAAGAGGTGCCCAAGGAGTACCGGGGCAGCGCTGAGCCTTTGGGGGAATGACCGGTACGTGGGACGCGGAAAGCGGAAAGCCCCCTTGATTGCGTCGTGCCAGGTCGGGCGGATGAAGTTTCCTCCACTGCAGTCAAAAAATTATAAGGACTGACGTTGTGAGACGCTGGCGGGTTCAGTCCAGGTTGCCGTACACGTCGCCGCGCCTCTCCTTATAGACCGGGATCTGCTTCCGGTAGCTGTCCATCTCTGCAAAATCGAATTCCGCCACCAACTCCGTAGCCGTCCCTCCCCCTTCGGCCAGAAGCTCACCTCGTGGTGCAATCAGCAGGCTCATGCCGAAAAAGTCGATCTTGCCCTGGCGGCCGCAGCAGTTGGCCGCAGCGACGAACAGCTGGTTTTCGATAGCCCGGGCACGCAACAGGGTGCGCCAGTGCAGCTGTCTCGGGACTGGCCATTCGGCCGGCAGGCACAGGATCTCTGCACCCTCCAGACCCAGCTTGCGGAATAGTTCCGGGAAACGCAGGTCGTAACAGATCGCCACGCCGACCCGCCCGACCGAGGTCGGCACGACCAGGCAGCTGTCGCCGGCTCCCAGGAAGTCGTCTTCGCGCATCACCGAGAATAGGTGCATTTTCCGGTAGCGGCCGATGATCTCACCACCATCCACCACGAAAGCTGTATTGTAGATGTGGCCATCAGCTGCTTCCGGCAGGCTGCCGACAATGACCATTTGAAGGTTTTTCGACCACTCGCAGACCTTGTCAAGCACGCGCGGGGTTTGCGCGGCCAGTTCCGGAAGCTTGCGATAGGCATAGCCGCCGCTCCACATCTCGGGCAGGACGGCCAGTTGAGCGTTTTCAGCATTGACGCGTAGCAGGGCGTCCGCAGCCTTGTCAAGATTACGGTCGATTTCCCCCAGAGTGATATTGAACTGGATGGCGGCTGCTTTAACGATGCGTTCCATTGGGCCTCCATAAAAAATATAACAATGTTTTAGTCAGGTATAGACGAAATATCATTAATGGTTAAACACCCTCAGACTAGGTTTTTTTGTCGCATTTGCAAGGCGTTAGAGATGCCCGAGTTTGCTTGACAGTGGCGCTTCAGGGGTGTTAAAAGACATAGCGTTCTATCTATTGTCAGAGCATCCGATAAAGCTTGTCGACGTCCTTATGCCTGTATATCATAGCACGGCGGATTGACGTGGATTTTTTTAACCTTTTCCTGAACAGGGGTTTCTTGTGAAAAAGCTGTTTTTGACGTTGTTGTTGATGTTGACTGGGGTTTTGCCGGCGGCAGCCAGTGGCGGCGGCGGTGAAGTTCTGGACCTGACCGGCACCGGTCTCGGTATCCTCTCCCTGATTATCTTTGTTGCGGCTTACTCGCTGGTTATTTTTGAAGAGCAGCTGCATCTGCGCAAGAGCAAGCCGGTCATGTTGGCAGCCGGTATCATCTGGGTGCTGGTGGCAATCACCTATGTCGGCATGGGCGACACCCACACGGCGCACACTGCGATCAAGCACAACCTGCTCGAGTATGCCGAACTCTTCCTGTTCTTGCTGGCAGCCATGACCTACATCAACGCCATGGACGAGCGCAATGTTTTTCAGGCCCTGCGTTCCTGGCTGGTCAGCCGCGGCTTCACCCTGCGGGTCGTCTTCTGGGTGACCGGCGCGCTGGCATTCGTGATCTCGCCTCTGGCAGACAACCTGACCACCGCCCTGCTGATGGGTGCCGTAGTCATGGCGGTGGGCGGCAGCAATCGCAAATTTGTTGTGGTTGCCTGCATCAACGTGGTGGTTGCTGCTAACGCAGGCGGCGCCTTCTCCCCTTTCGGTGATATCACCACGCTGATGGTCTGGCAGAAGGGCAAGGTCGAGTTCATCGAGTTCTTCGCCATCTTCCTGCCGTCGCTGGTCAACTGGATCATCCCGGCGGTGATCATGAGTTTGGCGGTCAGCAAGGAGCGCCCGGAAGCCTTGGCAGAGGGCGTCCGCATGAAACTTGGCGCCAAGCGGATCATCTTCTTGTTCATGCTGACCATTACCACGGCGGTTTCATTTCACAACTTCCTGCACCTGCCACCGGCGACCGGCATGATGCTCGGGCTGGGTTATCTTGGGTTCTTTTCCTATTATCTGAAAAAGAAAGAGCATCGTTCGACGACTGGCGATCAGCCGCTCGATATCCTCGGCCACAATCCTGACGAGCATGTAGAGCCTCCGGAGCCCGCTGCTCATGGCCACGGGACCCAGGGGTTTGACCTGTTCCGCAAGATCGCCCGGGCCGAGTGGGACACTCTGCTCTTCTTCTACGGCGTCATCCTCTGTGTCGGTGGCTTGGGCCAGTTCGGCTATCTGGCCATGACCTCGGCCTATATGTATCTGGACCTCGGCCCGACGACCGCCAACATTATTGTCGGTTTCCTGTCGGCAATCGTCGATAATATTCCGGTCATGTTCGCCGTTTTGACTATGGACCCGCACATGTCGCATGGCCAGTGGTTGCTGGTCACCCTGACCGCCGGAGTGGGCGGCAGCATGCTGTCGATCGGTTCGGCAGCCGGTGTGGCGTTGATGGGTACGGCTCGTGGCGTCTATACGTTTGGCGCCCATCTGAAATGGAGCTGGGCCATCGCGCTCGGTTATGGGGCCAGCATCATGGTGCATCTCTGGGTCAATGCCAGCTATTTCCATTAGAAGCGTTAGGACATTGGATTGAGCAGAGGCGGGGAGGCAACTCCCCGCCTTTCTGTTTTATCTGTGGAAACAGGTCTTATGCTGAGCCTCTACCTGCATATCCCATTCTGCAAGAGCAAGTGCCCCTATTGCGATTTTTTTTCCGTAGTGGATACGCACCCAGTTTTTGCCGAATATCCCACCCTTTTGATACAGCAGCTGGCACTGGTGGACGGGCGGCAGGACTGGCAAGGGCCGGTCTCCTCCATCTATTTCGGTGGTGGTACGCCCTCGCTGCTTGACCCTGCGGAGATCGACCGCCTGTTGAAGGCCATCGACGGTCAACTCGGGATCGCCGCCGATGCCGAGATTTCCATGGAGGCCAACCCCGGCACCCTGACGCTTTCACGATTGGAAGGTTACCGGGCCGCTGGGATCAACCGCCTTTCCCTGGGCCTGCAAACCCAGAATCTCCGTCAATTACGTCAACTGGGACGTCTGCACAGCCGCTCAGAAAACCTGCAGGCGGTGGATTGGGCGCGCCAGGCCGGCTTCCGCAACTTGTCTCTCGACCTGATCTTCGCCCTGCCCGGCCAAACCTTGCCGGGCCTCCAGGAAGAAATCCGGGAGTACTGTGAACTGTCGCCGGAGCACCTTTCTTGCTACGGGCTGACTGCTGAAGTGGGAACTCCGCTTGAAGCTTCAGTTAGGGAGGGCGCCATCGTACTGCCGGATGGTGATTTTTACGCCGAGGCTTTTCTGTGTCTCCACGAGGGGCTGGAAGGGGCCGGCTATGAGCATTACGAAATTGCGAACTATGCCAGGCCAGGTTATGCTTGCCGGCACAACCTGGGTTACTGGCAGCGTCGCCCCTGCCTGGGCCTGGGGGCTGGCGCCCATTCGTTCCAAGCTGCGAAATGGGGTGAACGCTGGGTTGTACCGGCTGACCTGGAGGCTTTCAGGGCGGCGCTATTTCAAGGCAAGGACCCTTCCGAACTCCTGGAGCAATTCGATCGCAGGGCAGCTATGGGTGAAACACTTTACCTGGGGCTGCGCACCCGGCATGGGGTGGATGAGCGGTCGTTTCGGAAGACCTTTGGTGTGGGAGTGGCCGAGGTGTTTCCTGAAGAGGTTAAGCAGCTTGCTTCGTACCTGGAATGCCGTGATGGAGCATGGCGGTTTCAACCGGAAAGCTGGTTGCTTTTCGACCGATTGATCCAGGTCTTTCTTTAACGCCTGCGTCCGCACAAAACTTCGCTGATGACGACGTTTCACCGGTTTGTGTCACACTGATTCCAGGCCATAAATTCCTGTAAATAAACGCTTCGACCGCTCTTGACAAAGGGGTAGGGCATTGTTATGTTGATTTCGCCGTTAGCACTCAGGCGCCAAGAGTGCTAAGCGGAATGAACACGGGCCGGAATCTCCGGCTTGAGTTTTTTGTACGGAGTCCCCCATGGCAGAAATGTTGAATACTCGCAGCCAACAGATCCTCGAAGCGGTCATCGAGGAGCACATTGCTACCGCACAGCCGGTTGGCTCCAAGGC
>DAOVNV010000159.1 GCA_030630015.1 Desulfuromonadales bacterium
AGGGTGCTGCAGGAGCAGATGCGGCAGATCTGCGACCGGGACGGTGTGGCTTTCTTTTGCCGCGATGCCGACAACCTGGATCATGCGCCGGTGGTTGTGCTGATCGGGACCCGCAAGGAGCCGTTGGGTCTCCCCTGCTGCGGATACTGTGGGTTTGTCGATTGTGACGCAATGCAGGCCGCCGGCGGGACCTGCTCGTTCAACAGCGGCGATCTTGGTATCGCGGTCGGTTCCGCCGCAGCCCGGGCGGCCGACTGCCGGGTTGACAACCGCATTATGTACTCGGCCGGCAAAGCGGCCCTTGAACTCAACCTGCTCGGCGATGAAGTAAAAATCGCCTATGCAATCCCCTTGGCGGCGAAGGGGAAGAACCCGTTTTTTGACAGGAAATAAAACCGCCACTGCTTTTTATGCCTAAAAACAGTGCACCTGGCCCATATGGTGTCTAAAAAATAGCCGATTCTCGACAGGTATTTTTCCCGTCCTTGCTCTATCCTTCTCTTTTAAAAAAATAAATTCCTTGTAAGTCAACTGGTTGTATGGTTTTTGTCGACTGCTGACCTTTTGGGCAAGCTATTTGCTCATATGTGGTGGCAGCTGGTCAGCTGGGGATTATCTGCTAAGCTGGTTAGCATCGCGAGAATTGAGGGATTTCCGAATCAGGAGGAGTGTTCCATGAGGAAAGTTGAAGCGATTATCAAGCCGTTCAAGCTGGATGAAGTCAAGGAGGCCTTGAACGAGATTGGTATCCAGGGCATTACGGTGAGTGAGGTCAAGGGCTTTGGCCGCCAGAAGGGCCATACGGAACTTTACCGCGGGGCCGAGTACGTGGTCGATTTCATTCCCAAGATCAAGATGGAGATTATTGTCAGCGACGAAATGGCGTCCAAAGTGGTCGAGGTGATCGCCGAGTCTGCCAAGACCGGGCGGATCGGTGATGGCAAGATTTTTGTGACCCCCGTCGACGAAATCATTCGGATACGCACCGGAGAAACCGGTGAGGATGCGGTGTAAAGAATAGGAACGCGGGTCCCTCGTCCCGCGAACCTTTAATTTTTTAAAAACAAAGGAGAACACGTATGAGTCCGCAGGAAGTCGTCAAGTTTGCCCAGGATAATGGCTGCAAGATGGTGGATTACAAGTTTCTGGATTTCGTAGGTATCTGGCAGCATTTTTCCACGCCGCTCAGCGAATTCGGAGAAGATACGTTCGAGGAGGGGATCGGTTTCGATGGTTCCTCGATTCGTGGTTGGCAGCCGATCCACAACAGTGACATGCTGATCATGCCCGATCCGTCCACCGCTAAGATCGATCCGTTCGTGAAGGTGCCGACGCTGAGCCTGATCTGCAACATTATCGATCCGATCACCAAGGAAGGCTATACGCGTGATCCGCGTTTTATTGCCCAGAAGGCCGAGGCCTACCTCAAGTCGACCGGTCTTGCCGATACTGCCTATTTCGGTCCAGAGCCGGAATTCTTTATCTTTGATGATGTGCGTTACGATTCCAGTGCCAACGAGTCCTTCTATTCAATCGACTCCGTGGAAGGTGTCTGGAACACCGGTCGTGAAGAGTTCCCGAACCTCGGCTACAAGCCACGTCACAAGGAAGGCTACTTCCC
Organism: Desulfuromonadales bacterium; assembly: GCA_030630015.1. Lineage (GTDB taxonomy): Bacteria > Desulfobacterota > Desulfuromonadia > Desulfuromonadales > BM103 > JAQYVZ01. The sequence continues at coordinate 1,622 of DAOVNV010000159.1, forward strand.
TTGTGCTCCGACCGACTCGATGATCGACCTGCGCAATGAGATGGTCGAAGTGCTGCAGAGTGTCGGCATGACCATCGAGGCGGTCCATCACGAAGTGGCTTCCGGCGGCCAATCCGAGATTGATATGCGCTTCGACTCACTGCTCAGCATGGCCGATACGGTGCAGTGGTTCAAGTACATCGTCAAAAATGTTGCATTCAGCAATGGCAAGACGGTCACCTTTATGCCGAAGCCGATCTACAACGACAACGGCTCAGGGATGCACTGTCACCAGTCGCTCTGGAAAGATGGTGTCAACCTGTTTGCCGGTGATGGTTACGGCGGTCTCTCCAAGATGGCCATGTACTACATCGGCGGTATTATCAAGCATGCCAAGGCTCTCTGTGCTTTCACCAACCCGAGCACCAACTCCTACAAGCGTCTTGTGCCCGGTTTCGAGGCACCGGTCAACCTGGCTTACTCCAACCGCAACCGTTCCGCTTCGCTGCGTATTCCGGTTACCGATAATCCGAAATCGAAGCGTGTCGAGTACCGTACGCCCGATCCGAGCTGCAACGGTTACCTCGCTTTCGCTGCCATGATGATGGCCGGCCTTGACGGTGTCGAGAACAAAATCGACCCGGGCCAGCCGCTCGACAAGGATATCTATGGTCTGTCACCCGAGGAACTCAAGGACATTCCGAGCGTCGCCTCGTCCCTGGGCGATGCCCTGGATTCCCTGGAAGCTGATCACGACTTCTTACTCAAGGGTGATGTTTTCACCCAGGATGTCATTGACATGTGGCTGTCCTACAAGCGTGAGAATGAGGTCAACCCGGTGCGGATGCGGCCATGCCCCGAGGAATTTGCGCTTTACTTTGATTGCTAAAAAGAAAAAGAGCCGGGCTGAAAAGCCCGGCTCTTTTTTTCGGGGACGAGCCACGCGGAACGCGAAAAAAAATCATTCATCTCGTTGTCCGCTCGTTTTGCTGGCCAGTGGTGGTGATTATACTGTCAGGCCGTTCCTTTACGGACGATGGTATATGATTTTGCACGAAATAAAGAGGTCTGCGTTTGGTCTCATTGAACATCCTGCCGAGATACTCTCCAATCACGCCGATAGACATCAACTGAACACCGCCCAGGAAAAGTATCACAACCATTAACGATGGGTAGCCTTTTACGGGATCACCATAAACCAGTGTCTTGTAGATGATGAACGATGCATAGCTGAAAGACCCGAGCGAGGTCAGCAGGCCGGCATAGGTGGCGATCTTCAGGGGGGCGATTGAAAACGAGGTGATGCCTTCCAGGGCTAAATTCCAAAGCAACCAGTAATCCCACTTGCTCTGTCCAGCGAAGCGGGGTTTGCGCTGATAGTAGACGGCGGTTTGGGGATAGCCGATCCAGGAGAACAACCCCTTCATAAAGCGATGCTGTTCGCGCAGTTGTGTGAGGGCATCGACAGCACGTCGGCTGAGCAGGCGGAAGTCGCCGGTATCCGCCGGGATTTTGACCCGACTGACACGTTGAATCACGCGATAGAAGCTTTTGGCCGACAATTTTTTAAAGAATGTCTCGCCATCACGGGTTGTCCTTCTGGCGTAAACGACATCGTAGCCTTCCTGCCATTTCTGGATCAATTCCGGGATCACTTCAGGCGGGTCCTGCAGGTCGGCATCAATCACCACTGCGGCGTCTCCCCTGGCATGATCCAGACCGGCGGTGAGTGCGATCTCTTTACCAAAGTTCCTGCTGAGATCGATGATCGCTACGTGAGGTGCGCGCAATTGGTGCATGACATCGATGGTGTTATCGGTGCTGCCATCGTTGACGTAAAGAACCTCCCATGCACAATTCAAGGTATCCATGACAGCAGAAAGCCGCCTGTGAAATTCCGGCAAGACTTCCCCTTCATTGTAGGCAGGGACAACAATCGAAAGAGTAAATCCTTTACTGTCTGGCAAGACAAGCCTCCCTGAATGTCCAGAACCTGTTGCAGAGGAAATCCCAAATCAGCACGATGGCTGTGGCGACCATCTAGCTGACAACGTAATGCTGCCATTGCGTCATGAGAAGCATGATCAGCGTATTCAGGCATAATCCGCTGATTGCAACGGAAAAAAGCACGAACTGCCTGAAAAACAGTTTTATCAGATAGACTCGATTCTTGCCAACAGGCAAATTTTCGAGATTGGTGGCCCTCTGCAGATATCGGGAAAGGTTCACCCAACTTGTTTACATCATTATAAAAGTTACGTTATGGAAGATGGGCTGTCAAATAAAATGGACGATAAACTGCCTGGACGACAGGAAGGGAAGGAAAGAGAAGGGAATTATTTAGCCAGCGGCCTTCGTTTTACGGATTCTCGTTTTCCGAGATTTTTATCAGAAAATCTTTCACCGCCTGAACACTCGCCTCGATCACCTCGCAACGAGTTTCCTTCTCTTCTATCCCCTGCAGGCTTTCCGGCCGTTGAGGCAGTTCACCGATCGCCTGTTCGACGGCCTGGTCAAACTTGGCCGGGTGGGCCGTGGCCAGGCAGATCACCGGTGCATCCTGAAGATTCAGGTTCTGGGCGGCACGAACACCAACTGCAGTGTGAGGATCAAGGGTGTAGCCGGTCGAGTTGTAGAACTCGCGAATGGTATCCACTGTGTGTGCGTCGTCGACGGCGGTTGCAAGGAATTCGTCGGCGACCCTTCCCATGAGCGGCGCCGGAAATTGCAGGGCACCACTGTCCTGAAAGGCCGCAATAATGTTTCGCACCATGGCAGGGTTTTCATCGTAGAGGTAGAAGAGGTAGCGCTCGAAATTGCTGGCGATCTGGATGTCCATCGATGGCGACAGGGTTGGGTTGACTTTACTGATCGAGTAGTCGCCGGAGGTGATGAAGCGGCTCAGGATGTCATTAGCATTGGTGGCCAGGATCAGACGGCGGATCGGCAGGCCCATGCGCTTGGCGATGTAGCCGGCAAAGATGTCACCGAAATTGCCGGTCGGTACGGAGAAGTAGAATTCTTTTTCGCCGGTGGCCCTGCTGACCTGACCCCAGGCGTAGAAGTAGTAGACGATCTGGGCCAGAACCCTTGCCCAGTTGATCGAGTTGACAGCTCCCAGGGCATGTTCGCGCTTGAAGTTCAGGTCGCCGAAGATCTCCTTGACGATGCTCTGCCCATCGTCAAAAGTTCCCTGAATAGCCAGGTTGAAGACGTTTGGGTCGGTGACCGTGGTCATCTGCAGTTCCTGGATCGGCGAGACTTTCCTATGTGGGTGCAGGATGAAGATATTGATGTTTTTCTTGCCGCGAACCCCGTAAATAGCAGCGCTGCCGGTGTCACCTGAGGTGGCGCCAAGGATATTCATCTGCTCACCGCGCTCCTCGAGCAGGTACTCGAACAGGTTGCCGAGCAGCTGCAGGGCGATGTCCTTGAAGGCGAGGGTGGGGCCGTGGAAGAGTTCGAGGATGTAGATACCGTCCTTGTGCACAACGGGGGTGATTTCGGGATGGGTAAATGTCGAGTAAGAACGGTCAATCAGTTCCTTCAGGTCGTCGGCAGGGATATCAGTGGCGAAGCGTGAAATGATCCGGAACGCCAGCTCCGGGTAAGCAAGTCCGGCAAGCTCCTCGAGTTCATTGACGTCGATCTGCGGGATGCTCTCTGGCAACAGCAGACCGCCATCCTCCGCCAGCCCCATCATGACAGCATCTTTGAATGAGATGCCGCGCACTTGCCCCCGCGTACTCTTGTATTTCATGGTTTGTCCTCGTCGTTGTGATATGGAGGCGGTATCTTAGCAGGAAAGGCGGGGGAAAAAAAGTGCTGAGTGCTGAGCGATGAGACAGGAAAAGTGCTGAGTGCTGAGCGATGAGCGATGAGACAGGAAAAGTGCTGAATTATGAGTTGTAATTTTTGATTTTCATCAGCACTCATCGCTCTGAATTCAGCACTGAATAAAAGGCCGGGCTTCTCAGCCCGGCCTTTTTTGCTAACCTTCAGCTATCTGTGCGTCCACTACGGCGACAGCCGCCATGTTGACAATGTCGG
>DAOVNV010000202.1 GCA_030630015.1 Desulfuromonadales bacterium
GGGCCACGTCATGGGTCTTCGCAAGAAACACCAGACCCAGTTTCAGAAACGCCATGGCATCAAGCTCGGCCTGATGTCTTTCTTCGTTAAAGCTTGCATCGAATCGCTCAAGGAATATCCTGCGGTCAATGCCCGCATCGATGGCGATGAAATCGTCTACCACAACTATTTCGACATCGGCATCGCCGTCGGCACCGAGCGTGGGCTGGTTGTACCGGTCCTGCGCAACGCGGACGAGCTGACCTTTGCAGAGATCGAGCAAGCGATCGCCGACCTCGGCGAGAAAGCCCGTGCCCGCAAGCTGACCCTGGCTGACCTGGAGGGCGGTACTTTCACCATTTCCAATGGCGGTCTCTACGGCTCGATGCTCAGCACGCCGATTCTCAACACGCCGCAGTGCGGTGTGCTCGGCATGCACGCCATCCAGGACCGCGCCGTGGTCCGTGACGGGGAAATCGTGATCCGGCCCATGATGTATCTGGCCTTGAGCTACGACCACCAGTTGATCGACGGCCGCGAAGCAGTCGGCTTCCTCAAACTGGTCAAGGAATACATCGAGGATCCGGAGGAGTTGTTGCTTGAGCTCTAACGAGCTTGAAACCTCTTTCCGTCAGGCACTACAGGCTGGTTGCAAAGTTTTTGATTAACTATTCAGCTGTCTGACTAACCGCACAGCATGTGGTCTACAGCTGTTGCCTGCGGGAAGTTAAGTGACAACATTGGACGCAGGCAATAGCTGTAGTCCACATGCCTTCGTTGAGAGGCTGAATAGTTACGTTTTTGATTTGATTTTTTTTCGCGCCTCGCACTTCGCGTTTCGCGCCTCTACTTTTTGGAGTTCCTATGTCTGAACAATTCGACCTGATCATTATTGGCGGAGGCCCGGGCGGCTACGTTGCGGCCCTGCGTGCGACCCAACTCGATCTCAAAGTCGCCGTTGTGGAAAAACGTAATGCGCTCGGCGGCACCTGTCTGAACGAAGGCTGCATTCCGAGCAAGGCACTGCTCGACTCGAGCGAACTTTTCGCTCTGGCCCGCGACCGGTTTGACCGGCACGGCATCGTTATCGACCCGCCACAGCTTGATCTGGCTAAAATGCTCAAGCGCAAAGCGGAAATCATCCAGCGCCTGACCCGCGGCATCGCCAGCCTCTTCAAAAAGGGCGGCATTACTCTGGTCACTGGGACGGGCCGGCTTGGTCCCGACGCCGGAGAGCTCCGCCAGGTTCTGGTCGCAACAGCTGACGGGGAGCAAACCCTGCAGGCCAAAAACGTTCTGCTGGCTTCGGGCAGCGTGGCCGTGGAGTTGCCCCACATCCCCTTCGACGGCGACAAGATCGGCCAGGCCCGCGATGCGCTGAATTATCCCGAAGTCCCCGAGCACCTGGTGGTGGTCGGCGGCGGCTATATCGGCCTGGAGCTCGGTTCGGTCTGGATGCGGCTTGGCGCCAAGGTGACCGTGGTCGAGATGCTTGAGCAGATATTGCCGACCACCGATGTCGAGGTGGCGGTTCAACTGCGCAGAAGTCTTGAGAAACAGGGCATGACCATTCTGACCGGCACAAAAGTTGCCGGGGTTACTAAGGGCGACACCCTGACTGTCAAGCTTGAAGGTCAGAAAGACGGCGAAATCTCCTGCGACCGGGTTTTGGTGGCCACCGGCCGCAGACCCTGTATTGAGGGGCTTGACCTTGAACAAGCAGGCATCACGCTCAACGAACTGAAACAGATCGACGTCGATCAGAACTACGCCACCTCGAAGCCGGGCGTCTATGCGATCGGCGACCTGATTCACGGCCCGATGCTCGCCCACAAGGCGATGGACGAAGGCGTGGTCTTTGTCGAGAGGCTGCTCGGCAGACAATCGGAAATCGACTACGACCTGATCCCCGGCATCATGTACACCATGCCGGAGCTTGCTGCCATCGGGGCAACCGAAGAGCAACTCAAAGAGCGCGGTATCGCCTACAACGTCGGCAAATTTCCGTTCATGGCCAATGGCAGGGCACGTTGCATGGACGAGCCGGAAGGCATGGTCAAGGTTCTCGCCGCGCCTGACAGCGGACACATTCTCGGCGTGCACATCATGGGGCCGAAAGCCTCGGAATTGATTGCCGAGGCGGTCAGCATTATGGCGTTCGGCGGCAGCATCGAGGACGTGGAGCTGATTATGCACCCTCACCCGACTCTCAGTGAGGCCTTCAAGGAAGCTGCCCTGGCCGCAGCCGGCAAGGCGGTACACGCCTGATCCCGATAAGAACAAGCATCGTCACAAGCAACCCAGCACAGGAAAGATCATGAAAAAAATCAGGCTATGCATCGGATCAAGCGATGGCGAAAAGATTGCCAGAACCCATATGGGTGATACGGACTGCTTCTATATCTACGATCTGTTTGAGAATGCGGAAAGTGCTTTTGTGGAAAAGCGGATCAATGTCGCAAAAGACATGGACCACGCCAAAAGCGACAAAATGAAGGAAATTATCAAACTGGTCAAAGATGCGGACGTTTTCGTAGCCCAACAGAAGAGTCCGAACTTTGTCAATATTGCCAATAAGACCAGGCACCAGCCGGTCGTCGTCAGGGTGGAGAAAATTTCTGAAATACTGGCCGCCCTACAGAATTCTTTTCAGGAGATAGAAGACTTAGTCTCCAGAAGAACAAAGGGTGAGACCTTTGATACAATCCTGGAAATTTAGTTTTCTGCTGATAACAGGGTCGACCCGAAAACAACCGTTCTGACACCGGAGGAAGAAGCCGTATGCTCCCGCTTGAAACCCTGGCCCCCTTTTTTGCAGCATCCGTTCTGCTCTGCCTGGCGCCGGGACCAGACAATATTTTTGTGCTGACGCAGTCGGCTTTACGAGGCAGGAGCGCAGGGCTCGCCGTCATGCTTGGTTTGTGTACAGGGTTGGTCGGTCATAGCACAGCCGTGGCCTTGGGGGTTGCCGTTATTTTTCAGACCTCGGCACTGGCCTTCTCCATGCTCAAGTTTATCGGTGCCGGCTATCTGGTTTACCTGGCCTGGCAGGCTTTTCGTGCCCCCGCTACGCCGATCGAAGCGAGCGGCAGTGAGAATCTTCGACTTGGGAAATATTACAGCCGCGGTATCATCATGAATATCACCAACCCGAAAGTCTCGATTTTTTTTCTGGCTTTCCTGCCGCAATTCGCTGACCCGCTGCACGGGCCGATCTCTGCACAAATCCTGATGCTCGGCGGTGTGTTTATCTTTGCCACGATCCTGGTCTTTGGAGGGATCGCCCTGTTGGCCGGTACCCTGGGCGAGTGGTTGAACCGGTCCAACAGGATCCAAAAGGTTATGAACAGGTTGACAGGGGCGGTCTTCGTTGCCCTTGCCCTGAAACTGGCAACAACCAAGCAATAATAGGGAAAGGAAACAACGACCATGCTTGCAGTCAATATCCCCGGTTATGACAAGTTGCAGATCGAGCATCTGCTGCTCGATTTCAACGGGACCATCGCCTTTGATGGCAGAGTCATCGATGGCGTCAGGGAAGCCTTGAGCGTCCTTGCAAAGGATGTCGAAATTCACGTCGTCACAGCCGACACCTTCGGCGATGTCAGCCAGCAACTCGAAGGCATCCCGGTGAAGCTGACTATCTTGCCGGAAGCGGAACAGGACCAGGGCAAACTTGGCTACCTGAGCACCCTCGGTGCAGAAATCACCGTTGCCATTGGCAATGGCCGGAATGACCGCCTGATGCTCAAGCAGGCAGCCATTGGCATCGCCTTGATCCAGGAAGAAGGTATCTCTGTTGAAGCCCTGACGTCGGCTGACATTGCGTGCAAAAGCATCAGATACGCACTTGGCCTGCTCCTTCACCCGAAACGTCTGATTGCGACCCTGAGGGCCTGATCGGAGGGCTCTTACAAAGGCTGGATCAAACAAGATGAAAACCATCGGCATGCTCGGCTGCACCGAAATCGCCCTGCTCGTCGAACAGCGGCACACCCCTGTGCCTCTTTATGACACCACCATCATCCACGCCAGGCAGGCAGTCGAATTCGCGCTGTCTAACACATGAACAAGGGGACAGAATTTTATTCTGTCCCCTGAAGGTTACTTCTCCTGCCAGTTGGGCGCCCGCTTCTCAAGGAAAGCCCGCACCCCCTCTTCCGCATCCTCGGTTGCACAGAGTGAGGCGAACAGATCGTCCATGCCATCAAGGTTCCGGTCGTAAGAGCCATCCA
>DAOVNV010000126.1 GCA_030630015.1 Desulfuromonadales bacterium
AAAGTTCGCAATTATAGCAAGGAGAACCTGGCCGATATCCTGCACACTCTCGGTGAAGCCGTGCCCTTGCTGACCGGACTGTCCCGCTGCCGGCTCTACCTCGAAGACCTGACCAGCGGAACCCTGACCTGCGGCCTGGCGACCGGTTGGGTCAATGAAACGGTCCGCACCCATGCTTTTCCATTGACCGATCCGGATTTCCTGGTTTCGAGAGCCTATATCGACCAGCAGGAGATTGAGCTTGATGATCTGGATTCCCTGCCTGCCAGTGTTCGGGCTCTTGCCGAAAAATTCAGGATCCGGTCCTCTTTTCAGTTCCCGTTGCTTTACGGCGGTCACTCGATCGGTGTTTTGTGTGTTGACAGCAGCCGAGCGGAAGCACTGCTCGATTTCGGACGACGCAATCAACTCAGGCAGTTTATGTCGCAGGTAGTGCCTGTTCTCGATCAGGCTCGCAAGTACCATCAGCAGATGGTTCTGGCTCGCAGGGTCGATGAGGCCAGAAAGACCGAGGCCGCACGAACCATGATGAAGTCGGCGGTCAAGCTGATCGATTCGTTGTCCCTGGCCTCTGTGCTGGTTCCAGTACGCAGCCCTGACCAGGGCAGCAATCTGGGGCTGGAGATCCTTGCCTCCTACTCGCAGGATCGGGACATGAAAAACCTCTATGAATGCGAGGGCCTGATCGACCTGAGCTCAGGGGGATCTATGCTGGCCCGTTATATCAGTCAGGAAGGCGTGATCGTTGATGACAGCCTGCTTGCGCCGTTGTATATCTCTGATCTCCATGAGCAGGATCTGCAGAAAAAGTACCTGACAGAACAGATCGGAATGAACTCGCTCTACATGGTGCCGCGTTATGATCATCGTACCCGCAAGATTGTGTGCCTGGTCAACTATTACACGCGCGAAACACACCAGTTCAACGCTTTTGAGAGAGGTCTGCTCGAATCTCACGCCGAAATGGCGCAGCGGGTTGTTCAGGAAATCGGTGATGAACACATGGAGATCCAGGTTCTGTCCGAGATTAACGATCTCCTTCAGGAAGGTTTTGAGGGAACCCGTTCGTTTCTGAACCGGGTTCTGGCCAAGGCAACCGAACTGATCGGCGCCGATACCGGCAGCATCGCCCTGGTCCAGGAACGTGATGGGGAACCGCAGCTCATTGTCGAGGAGGCCGATGGCTCGCTGGTTGGTGCCAAGAGTAAGGAATGGCTCAAAAGGAATATCCCGCCATTACGCATCGGTGGACTGGAGCTGCCTCGCAAGGAGCGCAGTTTGACCGGTTTTGCCGCCCATCTGCGGCAGCCCAAGCTTGTCGAAGATACGTTGCACGACAAGGCCGAAGGTGGGTTCTACTGCCAGGTGACGGAGGTGATCCGCAGCGAAATCGCCGTTCCGGTCAGTGTTGAGGATCAGGTCCTGGCCGTTATCTGCCTGAGCAGTCTCTCCCCTTACTATTTCACCGAAGAACACCAGCACATCCTGCAGATCATCGTCCAGATGATCGCCCGCCATCTTGCCGGCCTGCTGCAGATAGAACGCCTCACTTCAGAAGTTCAGCAATTGCGTAGCGATGTGGCTTACCGGGACCCGAAGGTTTCCTCTTACAAGTTGGGCAACCTGATCGGAAATTCGGAAAAAACCCGCCAGGTCATTTCGACCATAGAGGCGATCTCTCTTCCCCTGTTCAGCCGGCTTGCCAAATGGCGTCAGATGGATTTGCAGGAAGCGGCTTTTGGTTTGCCGACGATTTTAATTACGGGTGAGACGGGCAGCGGCAAGGAGTTTCTGTTCAACAATCTCTACTCGCGGCTCAATGAGATGTTTCAGGCAGAGCTCGGTTCCAGCCAGGAGCTGCCGATGACCAAAAGCAACATTGCCGCATATAGCGGCGATTTGTCCTACTCGGAACTGTTCGGCCATAAGCGTGGTGCTTATACCGGTGCGCATATGGACAGGCGCGGCATCTTTGAAGAGGCCAATGGAGGCGTCGTTTTTCTGGATGAGATTGGTGATGCAGACCCGAAAACCCAGGTCCAGCTCTTGCGATTTCTGGACAATGGCGGTTTTGTTCGCCTGGGGGAAAATAAAACCCGCTATGCACGGGTCCTGCTGGTCGCTGCGACCAATCGGAATCTTCGCCAGTTGATTGCTGAAGGACGTTTCCGTGAGGATCTTTTTCATCGCTTATCCGAATTGACGATTGATGTGCCGACGCTCAACGATCGTCGCGAAGATATCCCCGACCTGGCTGTTCATATTCTCGGGCAGCTGCACCGCCTGTATCGCCGGTCAAATGAACCGGAAGGGGATGTGCCGGGGATCGATCAGGAAGCACGGGAGTTGCTTGCCGAGCATGATTACAGCGGGAACATCCGGGAGTTGCGCTCGCTTCTCCTGCGGGCGCTGTTTTTCAGGACCAGCAGGACAATCACAGCCGTTGATATCAGGAATGCCATGGGCGAAGCGCGTCCCGTTCAGATTCCCACGCAGGATACGGACGTCTCGCCGGTCGAGCAGATCCAGCGGGTAATCCGCGCTGGTGAGGGGGACTTCTGGAGCCTGGTTCACCTGCCATTTTCAGACAAGCAGATCACCCGCAATATGGTTCGTGACCTTATTGAGGATGTCCGTCGCCAAGGGGCACGCACCATGCCGGATGTTGCACGCGCCCTCAAGGCGTGCGATCCGGCGAGTCCCGATGAGGATGAGCGGAAGCGTTTTTACAAGTTCAAGAATTTTCTGTATAAAACCGTTAAAATTTGAGGGCTTCTAAGGTCTTTCGTGGCATCTGGATGCAATTACCTGTTGCACTGCCAACCCAAGACCGCGTATATTGCCTTGGATTATAATCATTAATTTTTCGCAAGGTTCTGCTGAAAAACCGCGCTGTTGCCGGTGAAGAGGGACTGTCGAGTCCCTTTCTTCAGGACGTTTGAGCTCTTGTTAAATCCGACAGGCTCCTGGCTTGCGTGTTGGCTTCGTTCCTTTTTTGTGGAGAGTATTTTACCGTGGCACGGTTTAATTCCCTGCGCCAGAGTTTGATCAGTAAATTCAGCATCAGCACGAGTATTGTGCTGCTGCTCGCGATTGCCTTGTTCGCGCTGGTCAGCCTCAGCACTTTAAAAGAAGCGTTCCTTCAAGAGGCCAAAAATGAGGTCGAGAGTGTCAGTGAGATCCTCTTGCACACCACTCACTTTCACATGCTTGAGGACAACCGGGCACGCGTTTATCAGATGATGGAAGAGGTGAGTACGCACGAGAAGGTCGAGAAGATCCGTTTGCTCAGCAAGGATGGAATGGTCCATTTTTCGACCCAGCCCAGTGAGATTGGCAAGACCCTCGAGGAATCGATTGCCAGGTGTGAACAGTGCCACTGCGAACACTTGCAGCAGACACTTCCTCACCTTGAAAATGATCGCCGGGTTTTCAGAGACTGCCGCGGCATTGATATCCTCAGCGTAACGACCGAGATCTACAACGAACCGAGCTGTTACACGGCGGCTTGTCATATTCATTCAAAAGAAGAGAAGGTCCTCGGGATTCTCGAGGTCCAGAGCTCTCTTGAAAATATCGTGGTCCAAGCGGGCAGCTATCGCAACAACATCATTGCCTTCGCCATATTTTTGATGTTTCTCACAGTTGTCTGTCTGACCTGGCTGACCCAGCATCTGGTAATCATGCCCGTCGACAGACTGTTGCTCCATGCCCGCAGAGTGTCCAAAATGGAACTCGACAGCCATGTCGATCTTAATGCCAGGGATGAGATGGGTGAACTGGCCGACGCCTTCAATGAGATGACAGTCAAGCTCAAGAAGGTGCGCGATGAATATCTTCACTTGACGGCTAACCTGGAGACCAAGGTCCAGGAGCGAACGGCGAAAATTGCCGAAGTCCACTCGCAGTTGGTGCGCTCCGAAAAACTGGCGTCGCTGGGCCAGCTTGTTGCCGGGATCGCCCACGAAATAAACAACCCGCTTTCCGGGATTCTGATGTTCGGTACCATGTTCGTCAACGACAAGAAGCTTGATCCGGCCCTGCGCGACGATGCCATGGTCATTGTCCGTGAGACGGAACGCTGTGCCGAGATTGTCAAACGTCTTCTGGAATTTTCCAGGACATCCATTCCTGACAAGCAGCACAAGTCTCTGACGGAAATCATGATCAATACCCTGGCTCTGATTGAACACCAGGCGAGCCTGAATGATATTGAAATTATCCGTGAGTTTGAGCCTGATCTTCCGAAGATACAGGTTGATCCGACCCAGATTGAGCAGGTGTTTATCAACATGCTGGTCAATGCGAGCCAGGCGATGCCGGGCGGCGGGCTGTTGACGATCACGATGCGTCATGATCGTTCCCGGGATTGCATTGTGACGGACATTACGGATAGCGGGCACGGTATCGAAGAGAAAAATCTGCCGAAAATCTTCGATCCCTTCTTTACGACCAAAGAGGGTTCTGAAGACGGTACCGGTGGAACCGGGCTCGGTTTGTCAGTCTCCTACGGGATTATTCAGAACCATGGCGGGCGTATTGCCGTCAAGAGTGTTGTTGGTGAAGGGACCACCTTCACGATTGAACTGCCGGTTGTTGCAGCCATGTCTGTTGCTTCTCCCGCTTAGTCCTTTGTTCGCAAATTTTTTGGATGTGTCTTTCCGCTGCGGGGGGTTAGCTGAGAGGGCTTATTTAAAAGTTTTGAGATTTGACGAAAACTATTATAATATAGTAGTTTAACAAGTTATTTTCTCCACTTTCCCTTCAACAGGGCATTACGCATGAAAGCAGAACGCATCCTTATTGTCGATGATGACCGAGTAATTCGCGAGGGGTTGCAAAGAATCCTCAAGGCGGAAGATTATGTGGTCGAAGCCCTGAGCAACGGCCGTCAGGCCATTGACCGCCTTGAAGAGGTTGCCTTTGATCTGACGATCACCGATCTGAAAATGCCGGGGATGAGTGGTCTGGAAGTCCTTCAGGCAATCAAAGCGGAACATCCCGATTTGCCGGTGATCCTGATTACCGGTTATGCTGCAATTGACAACGCTGTTGAGGTGATGAAAAGCGGCGCGACTGATTACCTGGCCAAGCCGTTTGCCAATGAAGAGATTGTCCAGAAGGTTCGCAAGGCTCTCGATACCCGCGCCGTTCTGCTTGATGAAGTTTACCTGCGGCGGGAGTTGAATGAGTCCCACGGGTTCAATCACTTGCTTGGTGAGAGCCGGGAGATGCAGAAGGTTTACCAGCGGATTCTCCAAGTCGCTCAGGCAGACAGCACCGTGCTGATTACCGGTGAGAGTGGTACCGGCAAAGAACTGGTTGCCAAGGCGATACACAGCCATAGCCTGCGTCGGGATCAGCCGTTTGTCGCAATCGACTGTACGGCCCTGGCCGAGAGTCTTCTTGAGAGTGAACTGTTCGGTCACGTCAAGGGTTCTTTTACCGGCGCGGTTCAAACCAAGCGAGGACTCTTTGAAATTGCCGATGGCGGGACAGTGTTGCTCGACGAAGTTGGCAACCTCAGTCTGACGACCCAGGCCAAACTGCTGCGAGTCCTGCAGGAACGGGAGGTTACCCCAATTGGTGGGACCAAGTCTGTGGCGATCAATATCAGGCTGATCGCGGCAACGAATGCGAACCTGAAAGTCATGGTCGATGAAGGTCAGTTTCGCGACGACCTGTTTTTCCGTCTCAATATCATTCCGGTCGAATTGCCTCCCCTGAGAGATCGCAAGGGGGATCTGATGCTGCTCGCCGGAAGTTTCCTCAAGAAGTTCGCCGAGGAGAACAACAAGGAAGTGCGTGGGTTCAGCCCCGAGGTGATCGAGTTGCTGGAGGCGTACAGTTTTCCGGGGAATGTTCGTGAACTTGAAAATCTGATTGAACGTGCTGTTGTTCTAACCCAGGGGGACTTTCTCCAGAGGAGCGACCTGGAAATGTCTGTTGAGGAACTTGGCAGTTTTGCCGCGCCCAATACGGATATCCCCCGCAATGCCGATGAGCTTAAAGAGCGCAAAAGGGTTTTGCGCGAACAGGCCGTGGATCCTCTTGAGAAGGCTTTCCTGTTAAATGCCCTGGAGCGTAACAACTGGAATATCACGCGTGCGGCGGAAGATGTCGGCATGCAGCGCCCCAATTTCCAGGCTATGTTGAAGAAGCAGGGGATTAATACGCGGCAGCGTGTCGTAGAATGACCTGCTCGGCATAATTGTGCAGATGACGGTCGGTATATGCATCCGTTTCCCGGGGGCATATTTTTTTATATATTTTTCATAACTGCTTTTATTCCAATCGGTTACATTCGTTCTTTCCGTATTTTCCGTGGTGCAATGCCTTAAGCGTATATTTCATATATACACCCGACCCTTTTCTCATATTACCTGTATTTACAGTATGTTAAGTATATTCACATAGCTTATGTGAGTATGCTGCGCCCTCAAGCGTATAATTTGATTATACGTTCCAGGCGCTTCCCACACCTGTCTGGCTTTTCCTCCTAAAAATTACTCCCTGTGTTTTCAGTGACTTAAATACTATTATTGCGCTTTTTTATGAATTGGTACGCTCAATGCAATTTATACAGAGTGACAAAACAAAAAACACAAAAGACCACGCAAGGTCTTACGGAGGACATCATGAAAGCAATCATCAAAGCCATCGCACTCACACTCATCGCCAGCTCTTCAGTCTATGCCGCCTCTGGCTCCGTTTCTGAAGACGCCGGTCTTTTGGTCTATCTCTTCGCCGGCTTCTTCGCCGTGATCATCATCACCCAGCTGGTCCCGGCCTCCATCCTGCTGTTCGGCATGCTCAAGGGCATCTTCTCCTCCGAGTCCAAGTCGACCTCGGTGAAATCCAAGTAAGCGATCGGCAAGGGAGACGCAGACCATGACCACACACGGAATTCTCATAGCTGACGATGATCTGGTGGCCCGCAAGAAAATGGCGGATCAGCTGATCAGTGACGGCTACCAGGTCACGGTAACCAACTCGATCGCGGGCGTACTCTACGGCACCCTTAAAAAGACCGCCCAAGTGGTCCTGCTCAGCAAAAAGTTCGACGAGTTGGCGGCCACCGAGTTGATCCCGATCCTCAAGCAGTGCAACCGCCATCTGAAGATCATCCTGGTTGCCAGTGAACTGCCACTCTCCTTGATCCGCAAAGCGCGCAGCGAGGGGATCTTCTACCATGCTCTTAAGACCGGTCAGCCCGAAGATGAAGAGGAATTACGCGAAGCGGTACGCTGCGCGTTTGAACAGGAAGAAAAACAAAACTAACAAAAC